>NZ_RZQA01000885.1:0-2506 GCF_004022915.1 Mesorhizobium sp. M7A.F.Ca.US.006.04.2.1 | reverse complement strand
GCGGTAGAGCTGGTTGAGAATGACGTCGGCAACGGCGTCGCGCTTCAGCTCGATGACGACCCGGTAGCCCTGGCGGTCGCTCTCGTCGCGGATATCGGAAATGCCTTCGATGCGCTTGTCGCGCACCAGTTCAGCCATCTTCTCGATCATCGACGACTTGTTCACCTGGTAGGGAACTTCGGTGATGATGATGGACTCGCGGTCGTTGCCGCGCTGTTCGATGTTGACGCGCCCGCGCATGACGATGGAGCCGCGGCCGGTCGAATAGGCGCTGTAGATGCCCGAACGGCCAAGCACGATGCCACCGGTCGGAAAATCAGGGCCAGGAATGATCTCCATCAGCGCCGGCAGGTCGATCGCCGGATTGTCGATGATGGCGATGGCGCCATTGCAGACTTCACCGAGATTGTGCGGCGGGATGTTGGTCGCCATGCCGACGGCGATGCCGCCCGAGCCATTGACCAGAAGGTTGGGAAAACGTGCCGGCAGAACCTTAGGTTCGCTGCCGGAAGCATCATACGTGTCCTGGAAATCGACGGTATCCTTGTCGATATCCTCCAGGAGCTCGTGCGCAACCTTGGTCAGCCGCGCTTCCGTGTAGCGCATCGCCGCAGGCGGATCGCCGTCGATGGAGCCGAAATTGCCCTGCCCGTCGATCAACGGAACGCGCAACGACCAGTCCTGCGCCATGCGCACCAAGGCGTCATAGATGGAAGCATCGCCATGCGGATGGTATTTACCCATCACGTCGGCGACAGGACGCGCCGACTTCACATATTTGCGGTTCCAATGGTAGCCGCTCTCATGGGCGGCGAAGAGAATGCGGCGATGCACCGGCTTCAGGCCGTCGCGCACGTCCGGCAGCGCACGGCTGACGATCACGCTCATGGCGTAATCGAGATAGGAGCGCTGCATCTCCTCGACGATGGATATCGGCTCGATGCCGGTGGGGCCGCCGTCGGCGCCGCGCGGTGTCTTCTGGTCGGTCAAATCGGATCACAATCTAATCAGGAATCACTTGGTGCTTATATAGGAAGCAAGCCCGAAACTCCAACCTTCACGGCACTTTTCCAGTGTCATTTTTGATGGTAATTTCAAATGGATACCGATGATTGCGACGATATGGCCAAGGCGGTTTTCGCCGCCCTGACGCAAAAGCCTGCGTGTCTGCCTTTGCGGTGCACCGGGCCGATTCACCAAGCAGAAACGGCCTATGCGCCACGGCGGCTGCGATACTGGCTTGGCGTCTGCCCCATGATCCGCCGAAAACGACGATTGAAGGTCGACAGATCGCTGAAGCCAGCGCCGAAAGCGATCGCGGAAACCGTATCGTCCGACATGCGTAGCCGCACCGCGGCCCTGTGCAATCGCGTCTTGAGCAGGAATTGGTAGGGGGTCATGCCCGCCACCTGCCGGAAGATGCGCAGGAAATGATACGGACTGGTCGCCGTCCCATCGGCAAGCGCTGAAAGGGAAACCGGCCCGTCGGCATCGAGTTCGATCCACCGCACTGCCTCGGCCACCCGCTTCTGGTCGCGGCGGCTCGGCGCGCGGCTGACATGCGTAGCGCCAGAGGCTGTGGCCACGGCAGCACCGGCCATGCGGAGGGAAAGTTCCTCGAAGGCGTCGATGTCGGCCGTCTCGCGCGCGGTCTCCGCCTCGGCCAGGAGTGGCGCCAGGACCGGCAAAGGCGGCAGGCGCGCCGCCTCGAAAGCCAGCTTCCTGGCGCCCGGCACGCCAGCCGCGATCCGCTCCATGTAGGACGGCCTGAAATGGAACGAGAGGCAACGATCGCCGCCGCCATGCTCGTGCCCGCATTCGTAACATGTGCCGGGATTGCCGAGCAGGAGCGCGCCGGGCGCCAGCATCGCCGTTCCTTGTTGGGCGCGGTAGCGGAACGTGCCGCTGGTGACTGCAGCCACACAGAAATCCTGATGCGCCTCCTCGAACGGCCGGCCGGCGCCGGCCGTGCAGATCACATCCGTCACATGCCAACCGGCTCCGGATGCGAGACTATGCGTGGTCGTCGTCATGGTCGAAATATAGCAATTTTTCCCAAGCCCAGAACCCCGTAACCGCCTATTCCCTCCCAATCTCCTGACAAGAAGAGGCCACAACCATGTTCGATCAATCTTCGTTTGCCGATGCTCTGCATAGCGCCGGACCGATCGAAGGCCTTGCCGAAAAACTGAGCCTTTACGGCCGCTTCGTCGGCGCCTGGACTTTCGAGGCCTCGCGCCACCTCGAGGACGGAACGGTGCTGACAGGGCGCGGCGAGGTGCATTTCGGCTGGGTGCTGGAAGGCCGGGCGATCCAGGACGTCTGGATCCTGCCCGCGCGGGACACTGGTTCCCAGCCTTCGCTCGGCAAATGGACTTTCTATGGCACGACGCTGCGCGTCTATGATCCCGGCGCGGATGCCTGGCACATCTTCTGGAGCGACCCGCGCAACCAGTATTTCAGCCGCCAGCTCGGCCGCGCCGAGGGCGACACGATCGTGCAAGTG
>NZ_RZQA01000884.1:0-2506 GCF_004022915.1 Mesorhizobium sp. M7A.F.Ca.US.006.04.2.1 | reverse complement strand
GCGCAGGGCGTTGGAGTGGGCACGCCACGCCGCCCGCCAGGCCGGCATTGCGGGGCTCATCGCTGAAGTCGACCGCGCATTCCTGGCGCTGGACACGCCGGCGGCACGGCTGATCGCGGCTGGCGAGCAGCGCCCGTTGCTGCTTGAGGACGTCGAGGCGTTGCAGGCGTCGCCGGCGCTGCTGGTCGATAATTTCCGATATGTCGTGCGCCAACAGGAGAAAACGGTCTCGCTGGCCACGCGCCCGGTTCTGTTCGCGCTGGCCCGTACGCTCGCCGAAGCGTGGCCAGGCGATGTGTCCAGGGCGACGCTGATCGCGCAAGCCTTCGGCGGCAGGCACGCCGATGAATCGCATCGGGCGCGGCTGCGGGTCGAGATCGGTCGGCTGCGCACCGAATTGCGGAGCCTGGCCGACATCGGCGCCACCAGCCAGGGCTTCGCGCTGGCGCCGCGCCAGGCACGCGAGGTGCTGGTGCTGGCGCGGCCGATCGAGGAGCGGCACGCGGCGGTGCTGGCTTTCCTTGCCGACGGTGAATCCTGGGCGAGTTCGGCGTTGGCGCTGGCGCTTGGCACCGGGCAGCGCAGCGTGCAGCGGGCGTTGGAGCAGCTTGGCGAGGCCGGCAAGGTGCAGTTTTTCGGTCACGGCCGGGCGCGCCGCTGGATGACGCCTCCACTGGTGGGATTCACGACCACCTTGTTACTCCCGGCCCCGCTGCCGAACGGTTAGGAAGTGACATCGGATCTCAATGAGGACAAGGACATGAAACAGTCAACGGCCGAAATCCTGCGCGAATACGGACCCTTTGCCGATGTGGAGAGGGTGCATGGGGTGAGCTTTGACGGCAGCAATGTCTGGTTTGCCTCGGGCGAGAAGCTGAACGCCTTCGATCCGGAGAGCGGGCAGAACCTGCGCTCGATCGATGTCGCGGCGCATGCCGGCACCGCCTGGGACGGCCAGCATTTCTTCCAGCTTGCCAACGACCTGATACAGAAGATCGACCCTGATACCGGCCAGGTGTTGGCGACTATTCCGGCGCCCGGTGGTGGCGGCGATTCCGGGCTGACCTGGGCCGAAGGAACGCTCTGGGTGGGACAATACCGCGAACGCAAGATCCACCAGGTCGACCCGGAAACCGGTGCGATCCTGCGCACCATCGAATCCAACCGCTTCGTCACCGGGGTGACATGGGTCGAGGGCGAGCTGTGGCACGCCACCTGGGAAGGCGACCAGAGCGACCTGCGCCGCGTCGACCCGAAATCAGGCAAGGTTCTGGAGAAGCTCGACATGCCGGCCGGGATGGGCGTGTCGGGGCTGGAATCCGATGGCGGCGACCGCCTTTATTGCGGCAGCACATCCGCCGGGGTGGTGCGGGCGGTGCGCCGGCCGCGGTGAGGATGCGGCCGACGCCGAAGTCACACTTGCAGGCGCACTTCACACGGCAATTTGTCCGCTGTCGGCTGGCCGTTGCCCCTTGTCGGACCTAGATAGGCTGTGCGCCGGGCGGACGCCCGGCCCAGCTTTGCAAAGGATCCCTCATGCCTGAACAGCCCATCATGCCCGAACAGATTGCATTGAACGACGGCTCCGCCATTCCCCAACTCGGCCTCGGTGTGTGGCAGGTCGACCAGGACATCACCGCCGACGTGGTGGGTTGGGGCATCGAGGCCGGCTATCGCCTGATCGACACCGCCGAAGGCTATCAGAACGAGGAAGGGGTCGGAGAGGCGATCCGCAGTGCCGGCGTGCCGCGGGCTGAGCTGTTCATCACCTCGAAACTGCGCAACGGCGCGCACCAGCGCGATGCGGCCTTGCGCGCCTTCGACGAGACGATGGAGAAGCTCGGCGTCGAACAGATCGACCTGTTCCTGATCCACTGGCCTGTGCCCAGCCAGGACAAATATGTCGAGGCCTGGAAGACGCTGGTCGAACTCAGGCAGGCCGGCCGCATCAAATCGATCGGCGTTTCGAACTTCAACCAGGACCATCTGGAGCGGATCATCGGCGAGACCGGTGTGACGCCCGTCGTCAACCAGATCGAGCTGCATCCCCAGTTCCAGCAGCGCGGTGTCAGGGACTTTCATGCCAAGCACGACATCCGTATCGAAAGCTGGAGCCCTCTGGGCAGCGGCCGGCTGCTCGGCGATCCGACCATTGCAGGCATCGCCAAAAAACATGGCAAGTCCGTCGCACAGGCGATCATCCGCTGGCATCTCCAGGAGGGGCTGATCGTCATTCCAAAGTCGATCCGCAGGGATCGCATCGCCGCCAATTTCGATGTCTTCGATTTCGAACTGGATGCGCAGGACCTGCAGACGATCCGCGGCATGGATTCGCCCGAGGGCCGCAACGGACCCAACCCCGCCACAGCCGCGTTCCTGTTCTGAGAGGTAAGTTTTAACGAGCTGGCAACGAAACTGCTAATCTCCCCCACGAGGGGGGAGATTGGCAGCTTTGCGGCTTTCGCCAATTTCTTGCGCCCCTCAAATCCCGGACCCATCCAACTGC
>NZ_RZQA01000883.1:0-2508 GCF_004022915.1 Mesorhizobium sp. M7A.F.Ca.US.006.04.2.1 | reverse complement strand
CGCCCGCACCGGCCAGGTGTTCAGCGTCGAAGCGCCGGCACCTGGCATCGGCTGGCCGTAACAGCCTTGCTACAGCCCGGGAACCCTCTGATAGTTGGCGATGTCGGCGCGAACGCCGAGCCGGGCGATCGTCTCCTGCGGGTTGAAGGCGATGCGCTCGTGCGCGGCCTTGACGATCGGCACGACATTGTCGACGGCCGCCTGGCTTTCCCATTCGACGATGGTGACGAGGTTGAATTCGCCCGGCCCGGAGAATTGCTCGAGCAGGAAATCCTGCACGAAGCCATGCTGCAGGCGCAGCAATTCATGCGTTGTCCTGACCTTGGCGAGTATCTCCTCGCGGGCGCCGGCCGGGACGACGAATTTGTCTACCCTGAACACGCTGCCGCCGTTAACAGTCTGATTTATCTTGCTCATTTCGATTGCTCCGTTCCTGGATCATGGTGTTTTTTGGGCTCCAGGAACGGCCTACAATCTCAACTTAAGTTGAGATCAAGTGCAAAAATCAGATCACACGCCGAACCTTCAATTCACCTCCGACGTGCGCCGGCGGACGATGACACCAAGTTCGTCGCCTTCGCGAGCCAAGCGCAGCCGCTCTTCGGCCTCGGTCGCCTCGCGCTGGCGGTCCCACATCGAGGCGTAGAGGCCATGCTTGCGCATCAGCTCGGCATGGGTGCCGCGCTCGGCGATCTGGCCGTCCTGCAGCACGATGATCTCATCGGCCGTGATCACCGTCGACAGGCGGTGAGCGATGACGATGGTGGTGCGGCCACGGCTGACCAGATCGAGCGCGGCCTGGATCTCCTGTTCGGTGTGGCTGTCGAGCGCCGAGGTCGCTTCGTCGAGCATCAGGATCGGCGGCGCCTTCAAAATGGTGCGGGCGATTGCCACGCGCTGCTTCTCGCCGCCCGAAAGTTTTAGCCCGCGTTCGCCGACCATCGACTTGTAGCCGTCAGGCAATCGCTCGATGAACGGGCCGATCTGAGCGAGTTCGGCCGCCTTGCGCATATCCTCCTCGCTGGCACCGATGCGGCCATAGCGGATGTTGTAGGCGATGGTGTCGTTGAACAGCACGGTGTCCTGCGGCACCATGCCGATCGCCCCGCGCAGGCTCTCCTGCGTCACGTCCCTGATATCCTGGCCATCGATCAGCACCTGGCCGCCCTGCACGTCGTAGAAGCGGAACAGAAGCCGCGAGATGGTCGACTTGCCGGCACCCGAAGGCCCGACAATGGCGACGGTCTTGCCGGCCGGCACCTCGAAGCTGATGCCCTTCAGGATCTTCCGGTTCGGGTCATAGGAGAAGTGCACGTCGCGGAACTCGACCTTGCCGGCGCTGACCGCGATTGGCCTGGCATCCGGCTTGTCGACGATCTCCTGCGGCACATCCAGCAGATCGAACATCTGCTCGATATCGGTGAGCCCCTGGCGGATTTCGCGGTAGATGAAGCCGATGAAATTGAGCGGCACCGACAGCTGCATCAGCATGGCGTTGATGAAGACGAAGTCACCGACCGTCTGCGTGCCGGCCTGCACTTCGAGCGCCGACATGCACATGACGATGACGGTGCCCAGGCCGAAGATGATGCCCTGCCCGAAATTCAACCAGCCAAGCGAGGTCCAGATGCGCGTCGCGGCGACCTCGTAGCGTGCTATGGAGCGGTCGAAGCGCTCGGCTTCCATGCCCTCATTGTTGAAATATTTCACCGTCTCGTAGTTGAGCAGCGAGTCGATTGCCTTGGTGTTGGCGTCGGTATCGCTGTCGTTCATGTCGCGGCGGATCGAGATGCGCCAGTCGCTGGCGCGGACCGTGAACCAGACATAGACCCAGACGGTGACCGCGACGACGACCACATATTTCCAGCCATAGGTGTAGGCGAAGATGCCCGTGGTCAGCGCGAATTCGAGGATGGTCGGCGCCGTGTTGAGCATGATGAAGCGCACGATCGTCTCGATGCCCTTGGTGCCGCGCTCGATGATGCGCGACAGGCCGCCGGTGCGGCGCTCGAGATGGAAGCGCAGCGACAGTTGGTGCATGTGAACGAAAGTACGGAAGGCGAGCTGGCGCACGGCATATTGGCCGACGCGGGCAAACAGCGCGTCGCGCAACTGATTGAAGCCAAGCTGCACCAGGCGCACGACATTGTAGGCGACGACCAGCATGACGGGCGCCAGCAGGAAGCTCGGCAGCGGCGGCGCCGATTTGGCGTCGCCGGCCAGCGCGTCGGTCGCCCATTTGAAGAAATAGGGACCGGCGACCAGCGTCAGCTTGGCGACGACCAGCAACAGCGTCGCCCATGTGACCCGGGCTCTCAGATCGGCGCGATCCGCTGGCCACATGTAAGGCCACAAATTGAGCAGCGTCTTGAAAGTCGAGGAGTCGGAGACGGTTTTTTCGGCCATTTCTTGTGCCTTCTTCTTATTTCAGCGGCCGGAGCAGCAGGAATTGACGAGAGCGGCCACCGATGCGGAGACATCGGCGAGCGCGGCATGGTCGATCGCATA
>NZ_RZQA01000882.1:0-2524 GCF_004022915.1 Mesorhizobium sp. M7A.F.Ca.US.006.04.2.1 | reverse complement strand
GGTCTCCGTGGCGGTGTCCTGGCTGATCCGCCGGCTGGCCAAATTCATGCAGGCTAAGACAGGTGCGGAGTCGTTCTGGCAGATCGTGGTGGTGATCTGCGAGACCAACTGGATTTTCGTCGGTCTCTACGTGATCAGCCGCTGGAAGGACTCGGCGCTGCAATGGCTGATGAGCCGCAATTTCTGGTCGGTCCTGCAGGCATCGGTGGACGGGCTGGCAAACCCGGTGCCGATGGCCTCGGCCGCACCCATGGTGCCGGTCGAGATCTCCTCGATCGCGCCGTCGACGGCTGCGATCAACCTGTTCTTCTTCATGCTCCTGCCGCTGATCTGGCTGGTGATGGCGGCGCTGATCTACGGCTATGATGTGCGCGACGATGCTGCCCTGATGCGCGTGCACGGCCGGCTGGAGCGTGCCGGCCAGCGCTATGCCGGCCTGCCGAAATTCCTGCGCGATTTCGTCGAGCATTTCATCGCCGGCTACCGCTCGCGCTATCTGCCGATCGCCAACGGCGTGCGGCTGACGGTCAGCGCCAGCCTGGTGCTGTTGTGCACGCTGGTGGTCGGCTACCGGTTGCTCGACTGGGGCGCGGCCTGGCTGTGGCTCGGCGCGACGCGGCTGATCGGCCCACACGAGCTCGATATCTGGCAGATTTTTTCGCATGCCGTGACGCTGCTCTTCGGCAGCCCGTTCCAGGATTCTTCCACCGGCATCCTGATCGAGCCGCTGCGCATATGCTTTCTCGCCGCCGTGCTGGAGACGGCGTTTTCGATGGCGAAGCGGGCGGGGAAGTGAGCTTTCTTTACGGGGAGAAGGATGCTGTCACTTCGGCGGCCGCTGAAAACGCAGGAACCAGGGGCGCTCGCTGCCCAGGCCAATGGCTGGGCGGATGGTCTCGATGGCATCCTCGGGCACGATGAAGGTCTCGCCGACGCTGATGATTTCGCCCTTTTTGGCGCCGGAGAAGATCGCCGAGGTGCAGTTCATCACGCCGTCCGGCAGGCTGACGCCGGGGATGAAGTCGGGCAGCCAGCGGCGGCCGGCGGCGTCGGTCCGCATCACCTTGCAGCCCAGCCACTGCTTTTGCAGATCGGGATCGCCGACCGTGACGGCGAAGGTGGCGATGACGGCCATGGCATGGTCGGGCAAGCGGCCGGCCTTGCCGCCGCGCAAATCGGCCAGCCGCCATTCGCTGCCGCCGAACGGCGCGCCTTGGCCAAACTCGACATCCCTGGCGATGAGGTCCTCGCCATGCAGCCATTCACGGATGCTCTCATAGCTGGTTTCGGCCAGCGTCAGCGGCAGCAGGATAGCGAGCGCGGCAAGACCGCGCCGTCGCCATTTTTTCTCGCCACCGCCGGCTGGGTCGATGTCGGTTGAAACCGCGCTCATGTCTTGCCCTGCCGTGTCTGGCCCTGCCGTGTCTGGCCCTGCGGCGGTGCAGGAGCGTCGAGATCGTATAGCGGCAAGACATCCGCCGGTTGACCATCGGCACCGGTCGGAACGGCATCGAGGCTGATGCGAGCCTGGGCGTCGAGCGGGCCGAACTGACGTGCGGCGATAAGCAGGCTGGCGCCTCGGATCTGGTCGGCCGGCAACTCGAAGACGAACAGGCCGCTTCTCTCCAGCCCTGGATCGACGGCATGTGGCGGCATATCCTGGCGATAGTTGAGCCGCTCCGTCTGGCGGTAGCGCAGGCCGGTCGGGCCTTGCCAGGTGCCGTCGGCGACCGTGGTGGAGGTGCTGGTGGCGGTGAGATTGGTCGTCGCCACCGCCCACAGGCCGCTGGTGGTCAGCAGCCTTTCCTGGCCGAACTGGTTGGTCTTCAGCGTGCGCGCAAAGACCATTCTGTCGAGGCGGACATCGAAGCTGCGCGCCCGCACCGTGTCGTGCATGGCGCCATCGATGGGGATCGGCGCGGTAAGTTCGGCATAATGCGGCTTCGACACCTGCATGCCGTAGCTGAGCGCCACGGTGGCGGCGACGATCAGGAGATTGCCGATGGCGCGGATCCTCATGAGCCGCTCTCGGGCAGGTCGGCGACCGGCATGGTGACGGTGCCGAGCCGATAGGGATTGAACCAGCCCGGCGTGCCGTAAAGATTGTCGCGCGGCTTGAAGATCTCGGCGGTGACGCCGAAGCTGAGATTTGCCGGCACGGCGGCGTTACCGGCAAGCGGCCAGACATAGGCCATGCGTTCGGTCATGCCGGGATGCAGTTCCGGCGTCAGCGTCGAATCGCGGGCCAGCGCGATCATCGGCGTGGAATCGGGCAGGTCGATCCCGTCCGGCTTGAAGACGTTGAAATAAGCCTTGTCGGATTGCGCCGTGCGATTGGTCAGATCGGCCTCCAACACCAGCGCCTTCTGGCCTGGTTTCAGCGCCACGCCATAGAGTTTGGCGCGGCTGACATAGGCGCGCGCGGGCTGGACCCGCCAGCGCCCGGCATCGATGGCGGCATCGGGCGGCAATTGCGGCGGGGCGTGGGCGGGCAGGGCGCCGAACGCGCCCATCAGGCCGGCGA
>NZ_RZQA01000881.1:0-2532 GCF_004022915.1 Mesorhizobium sp. M7A.F.Ca.US.006.04.2.1 | reverse complement strand
TCGCGAGCTGGCAGCCCATCACATCGAGGCGGTGAAAAACTGGTCGCCCGAGGAAATGAACATCACGGCCGTTTCGGCGCTGATCGGCCGCCTGCGCAATCCGCGCGCCCCATCATCGCGCTTCGCCGACGAGGACTGACATGGCCATAAAATTCTCCTCCAAGGATCAGCCGGCAGCCTCGGGTGCCGCGGCAAAACCGGCCAAGCCGGTTGCCGCGCCGAAAGCTGGCGATGCCACCGAGGCGGCGACCGACCTGTTCAAGTCGCCGGCGGATTCGCCGAAGGGCAAGACGGCCAAGAAGAAATAGCGCCTTGCCGCAAGACGCAGATCACAACCCCGCCGCGCCAGGGCTGTCCGCCCTGGTGGCCGCCGCAAGCGTTTTGTCGTCGCAACAGGGCACCTTCGATTGCCAAAGCTGCGGTGCCTGCTGTTCCTATTCGGCCGAGTGGCCGCGCTTTTCCACCGAAGATGACGCACAGCTCGACCGTATCCCGGAAAAATATGTCGCATCCGACCTGTCAGGCATGCGTTGCGAGGGCGTGCGCTGCTCGGCGCTGTCCGGCGAGATCGGCAAGTCGACCGCTTGCGGCATCTACGACGTGCGGCCGGACGTCTGTCGCGCCTGCATGCCCGGCGACGAGGAGTGTCTGATGGCACGCCAGGCGCTCGGATTACCGGTGTAGCCAATCTCCCGTCGCCTCCGCTTGTGCGCCGACCCGCAGCCCGGTACCTTCCTGGCCGGGTAGGGTGCCGGAGGAACCATCGTGAGCATCGAATTTCTGTTGACGTCCCTGATTGTCGTGGCTTCGCCCGGCACCGGCGTTCTCTACACGCTGAGCGCCGGCCTCTCGCGCGGTGCGCGGGCCAGCGTCATCGCCGCCTTCGGCTGCACGCTCGGCATCATCCCGCACATGGCCGCCGCCATCACTGGCCTGGCGGCGCTGCTGCACACCAGTGCGCTCGCCTTCGAGACGCTGAAATATCTCGGCGTCGCCTACCTGCTCTACATGGCCTGGAACACGCTGAAGGAAAAGGGCGGCCTCAGCGTCGAGCAGGATGTGACGCCGCGCTCGGCCGGCAAGGTGATTGCCACCGGTATCCTCGTCAACGTGCTCAATCCGAAACTGTCGATCTTCTTCTTCGCCTTCCTGCCGCAGTTCGTCAGCACCACCGAGCCCAATGCGCTGTCGAAAATGCTGGAACTGAGTTCCGTCTTCATGCTTTTGACCTTCGTGGTTTTCGTCGGCTACGGCATCTTCGCAGCCTCGATCCGCAGCCATGTCGTCTCGCGGCCAATGGTGTTGACCTGGATGCGCCGGACCTTCGCCGGCGCTTTCGTCATGCTCGGCGCAAAGCTGGCGCTGGCCGATCGGTAGCGGGGAGCGGTTCAGTCTCGCTGATCCGCTCTCCTTTGTTGCGCTATTCCGGGCGAAAAGCGGTTATGCGCTTTCGGGGCATTGCTCGGGGCGCGCTGCCCCTTCACATAACCCATCGCTTCGACGATCCGCCCATCGGCCACACGCATGAGGTTGACGCCGCGCAGCGAATTGCCGTCGGTCATGAAATAGCGCCAGCGGATCGTTGCCCGGTCACCGGCAACGAAGGTTTCCTCGATATCGAAGCGCGTGCCGGCCTGGGTCGCGATCGCCGTCCAAAGCGCGACGCACGCTTCCTTGCCGGCATGGCGGGCGCCGTCCGGCGCCGGCACGGTGTTCTCGATCACGCAATCGTCGGCCACCAGCTCGGCGAGTGCCGAAGGATCATGGCGCTGGAATACGTCGTTGTAGCGCCGCATGATCTCGGCCGTCTGCTGGGACAGACCGTACGCGTTTGCGTCCATGACAAGCTCCTGTGTCATCTTCTTTCTCCTGGCTTCATTGACCTTTGGTGGCTTCGACGAGCGTTGCCTTGAGGGTGATCTGAGACACGCCGCCAAGGGCCCGCGAGACGAGGCAGCCCGCCTTGGCGGACTGTGCAAGGCGCTCGAATTCATCTTCGGCAAGTCCCGCGACCTCTGCCTCGGTTTCGAGTTCGATGCGGGTGATCGTCGGACCGGCAGCGGTTGCGCCATGATGCACCTTGGCGACGGTGCTGATGCTTGTCGGGACATGATTGGCGTTGCCCAGCATGGCGCTCAGCGCCATCGAGAAGCAGCCTGCATGCGCCGCGGCGATCAGTTCTTCCGGGTTGGTGCCCGGACCGTTCTCGAAACGCGACGGGAAGGAATAGGCGCCTTCGAAGACGCCGCTGCCGAGCCGCAACCGGCCCGAACCTTCCTTCAGCGTCCCTTGCCACTTGGCCGAGGCTTCACGAATTGTCATGGTCGTTCTCCCTTGGGTTTGAGGACTCGATGGGTCAGGCGCCGTCGATGATCACCTTCCCAACGACGTCGCCCTGCTGGAAATAGCGATAGGCATCGCCGGCCTCGGTGAAGGCGAAGACCTTGTCGATGACGGGCCGCAGGCGGTGCTGCGAGACGGCGCGCAGCATGGCTTCGAGATTGGTCCGGCTGCCGACGAACAGGCGGCTGA
>NZ_RZQA01000880.1:0-2535 GCF_004022915.1 Mesorhizobium sp. M7A.F.Ca.US.006.04.2.1 | reverse complement strand
CAGCATATCCGCGATGTGGCGCGGCGCGTGGCGCTGGAAGGCTTCGTGGCGCTGGCGCCGGATTTTCTGTCGCCGCTCGGCGGCACGCCGAC
Source organism: Mesorhizobium sp. M7A.F.Ca.US.006.04.2.1 (assembly GCF_004022915.1). Lineage (NCBI taxonomy): Bacteria > Pseudomonadati > Pseudomonadota > Alphaproteobacteria > Hyphomicrobiales > Phyllobacteriaceae > Mesorhizobium > Mesorhizobium sp. M7A.F.Ca.US.006.04.2.1. The sequence goes on along the minus strand of NZ_RZQA01000880.1, from coordinate 2,443 downwards.
CGACGAAGACAAGGCGCGCGACATGTTCGGCAAGCTCGATCCGGCGCAGACCATCGCTGACGGTGTTGCGACCGTCGCTTTCCTCAAGAGCGACAAGGACGGCAACGGCAAGGTCGGCGCTATCGGCTTCTGCTGGGGCGGTGGCACGGTCAACATGCTGGCCGTCAACGCGCCCGATCTCAGTGCCGGCGTTGCCTATTACGGCATGCAGCCGAAGGCCGCCGATATATCCAAGATCAAGGCGGCCTTGCTGCTGCACTATGGCGGACTCGACGAGCGCATCAATGCCGGCATCGACGCCTTCAAGAAGGAACTCGACGCGGCGCATGTCGACTACACGGTCTATGTTTATGAAGGCGCCAACCACGCCTTCAACAACGACACGTCGGCGGCGCGCTACGACAAGAAGGCGGCTGACCTCGCCTGGGGCAGAACGATCGCCTTCCTTCGGGAAAAACTGAAATGACTTCAGCTGTCATGCCGCCGGCGCCCAGGCGGTTTCGAAGGCCGGCGACAGGGTGAAGCCGGCCGGCCGCGCCGAAACGGGGGGCGGGCGGCGCACGCCTTCCTGCAGGTACCGCAACGCCGACGTCAGCCCGTTCATCGTGTAAGGCTTGGCTATGACGCCGATCGCGCCGGCGAAATGATCGGGGATGCGCTTCGGATTGGCGGTCATGAACACCACCGTCGAACTCTTCCTTTCGCCTATGTACTTGGCCACGTCGATGCCGGACGGCCCGTCACTCAGATGGATGTCGACGAAGGCGATATCGGCTTCGGTCGCATCCGCCATGGCCATGGCTTCCGCCGAAGAGGTCGCCCAGCCGACGACGCTGTGGCCGGCGTCCTCGACAAGGCTCTCCAGCTCCATTGCCAGCAGCGCTTCGTCCTCGATGATCAGGACCTTGAGCGGCTCAATCATGACACATTCCCTTTTTCCTGAGGTTCGTTCGGGATCGAGATAACGACCTTCGTGCCGGGGCCGGTGTCGCGCCATTCGATCTCGGCATGCAACTGGCGGGCGAGCGATTTGATCAGCCGCATGCCGAACGAGGCATCGCCGTTGGCGTCGGCCATGCCGACGCCGTCGTCCGACACCTCGATATTCAAGTGGCCGTCGGGCTGGCTCATTTTGATGCCCAGGCGGCCGGCCGACATTCCGTCGGGCTTGGACTTGAAGGCATGCTTCAGAGCATTGGTGACGAGTTCGTTGACCATCAGAGCGACGGGCGTTGCCTTTTCCGCGGAAATGACGATCGGTTCCAGGTCGAGAGCCGGACTGATCTCAGAGCGCCCCGACGCCGTCAGCAGGTCTGTCACCAGATCCTTGGCGAAATCCGCCACATCGAACTTGCTGACGTCCTTCGACTGATAAAGCCGCCGATGCACCGTGCTCAGGGCTTCGATGCGCTCCAGCATGGTGGTCAACGAACGCCTGATCGCTTCGTCCCGTATGGTCCGCCGCTGCATAATGATGAGGGAAGAGATCATCGGCGATGGCAAGGGCGGCGAGATTGCGCGTGCTCCTGAGGCCGATCGCCGCGACGCCGATGATGCCGACGAATTCGATCGCCGCCACCAGCGAGATCGGCAGTCGGTCGAGCGCCAGGTAGAACGAACAGTTCATCACCGCCAGACAGGCGCCGAAGGCCAGCAACAGCAGCCGCGTCGTGCGATCGGCGCGTGCGAAGCTTCGCCATGGACGGGTCAGGGGTGCGAAGATGAGTGCTGCCGTGGCGATGCGCAGCCACGCCATGCCGAGCACGCCGACATGCGGGAAAAGCAGCACGGCGAAGGCCGGCCCGAGATAGTGGAAGACGGCGCTGACGCCGAACCAGACATGCGGCGGCAGTTTTTCCGTTAGCTTGCCCAGGGTGAAGTTGCCCGGGGCAGGGGTCGCCGCGAGAGCTTGCGTTTGATCATCCATCGGATCAGTATCGCAGGCAGATTTGCCTATTTATATAGATGATGATTAGCTATTTCGGCTATCTTTCTCCCGGAATAAAGGAGTTTTCCATGAAGCGCCTTCGAACTGAAAGCGCCGATCTCGATGCCGCCGACATGAAGATCCTGCGCCTGCTGGAAAAGGACGCGCGCACCAGCACGGCGGAGCTGGCACGCTCGGTGGGCCTGTCGGCACCGAGTGTGGCTGAGCGCATCAAGCGGCTGCAGGAAAGCGGCGTCATCGAGGCCTATTCGGTCAGGATCAACCCGACGGCACTCGGCCTGCCGCTGTCGGCATGGCTGCGCATCCGGCCAGTGCCGGGGCAGTTGGCCGTCGTGGCCGAGATCATCCGCGAACTGCCGGAGATCGTGCAATGCGACCGCGTAACCGGAGAGGATTGTTTCATCGCGCTGGCGCATGTCGGGTCGGTGGTCGACCTCGAGCGGGTGATCGACCGCATCATTCCCTACGCGATGACCAACACGGCTATCATCCAGT
>NZ_RZQA01000087.1:0-11916 GCF_004022915.1 Mesorhizobium sp. M7A.F.Ca.US.006.04.2.1 | reverse complement strand
ACAGGGGAGTATGCGATTGGCAGCGTTCGATGAAATGCTTCCGGAAGTCTCCGGATTGAGAAGACCGTATTCGGCGTATGATCGCTGGCTGAAGGAGCAGGATCCAGCCAGGCTGACCGAGAAGATGCAGGACGCTGAGCGCGTCTTCCGCAAGACCGGCATCACCTTCGCCGTCTATGGTGAGCAAGAAGCCTCCGAGCGGCTGATCCCGTTCGACATCGTTCCCCGCATCATTTCAGGCAATGAATGGCGGCGCCTCACGCAGGGCATCGAGCAGCGCGTGCAGGCGCTGAACGCCTTCCTCGACGACATCTATCATCGCCAGGAAATCCTGCGGGCAGGGCGCGTCCCCAGGGAATTGATCGCCAGGAATGAGGCATTCCTGCCGGAGATGATCGGGGTCAGGCCGCCGGCCGGCGTCTATACCCACATCATCGGCGTCGACATCGTCCGCATCTCGGAGGACGAGTTCTACGTGCTGGAGGACAATGCGCGCACGCCGTCCGGCGTCTCCTACATGCTGGAGAACCGCGAGACGATGATGCAGCTGTTCCCCGAGCTGTTCCAGAAGATCAAGGTGCGGCCGGTGGAAAACTACCCGCAGCTTCTGCGCCAGTCGCTGGCGGCGGTGCGGCCGCAAAGCACCAAAGGTGCGCCGACCATTGCGGTGCTGACGCCCGGCAGCTTCAATTCCGCCTATTTCGAACACGCCTTCCTTGCCGACCAGATGGGCGTGCAGTTGGTCGAAGGCCAGGACCTGCGCGTGGTCGACGGCCATGTCGCCATGCGCACGACGGAAGGCTACAAGCAGATCGATGTGCTCTACCGCCGCGTCGATGATTCTTTCCTCGACCCGCTGACGTTCCGTCCGGATTCCGCTCTCGGCATACCCGGCATCATGGATGTCTATCGCGCCGGCAACATCACCATCGCCAATGCGCCGGGCACCGGCATAGCCGACGACAAGGCGATCTATTCCTACATGCCCGAGATCATCGAGTTCTACACCGGTCGCAAGGCAATCCTGGGCAACATTCCGACCTGGCGCTGCTCGGAGCCCGACAGCCTGAAATACGTGCTCGAACACATCGACGAGCTGGTGATCAAGGAAGTGCACGGTTCCGGCGGCTACGGCATGCTGGTCGGGCCTGCGGCAACCAAGAAGGAATGCGAGACCTTCGCCAAGAAGTTGGCGGCCAAGCCATCGAATTATATTGCCCAGCCGACGCTGGCGCTGTCGACATGCCCGATCCTGACGGAAAAAGGGCTGGCGCCGCGCCACGTCGATCTCAGGCCCTATGTGCTGGTCTCCGACCGCATCCAGATCGTGCCTGGGGGCCTCACACGCGTCGCGTTGAAGGAAGGTTCGCTGGTTGTGAACTCGTCGCAGGGCGGCGGGACGAAAGATACTTGGGTGTTGGATGATTGAGACGAGTGAATAGGGAATAGTCAGTAGGGAATAGTCAGTAGTCAGTAGCGGAAATAGAGGGACAGGAAATGCCATATTTCATTGAGATTCAATTGCTTAATATTCACTGCTCACTATTCGCTACTCACTAGCCCGAAGGGCCACTTCATGCTTTTAGGCCGCACCGCAAACGGGCTCTATTGGATGAACCGCTATATCGAGCGGGCGGAAAACATGGCGCGCTTGGTCGATGCCGGCCTGCGCATGGCGCTGACCCGCACCCAAAGCGCCTCGGAAGAGTGGAATTCGGTGCTGCTCAGCGCTGGTTCCGACGTCACCTTCAGCCAGAAATATTCCGACTATACCGCCGCCAATGTCGCCGACTTCCTGTTGCGCGACACGTCGAACCCATCGAGCACGATGTCGTCCATCGAGACAGCCCGCAACAATGCCCGCATGGTGCGCACCGCGCTGACGCGCGAGACCTGGGAAAGCATCAACGAAGCCTGGATGGCGCTGAAGCGGATGCTGGCCAAGCCGATCGACGAGCGCGACCTGCCAAGCGTGCTCGACGCCATCAAGCGCGAGACGGCGCTGATCCGCGGCTCGTTCTACGGCACCATGCTGCGCAACGAGATCTTCGACTTCTCGCAACTCGGCACTTACGTCGAGCGCGCCGACAACACGGCGCGCATCCTCGACGTGAAATATTATGTGCTGCTGCCGTCGATCTCCTGGGTTGGCTCGACGCTCGACAATTATCAGTGGGAATCGATCCTGCGTTCGGTCTCGGCGCATCGCTCCTATCGCTGGGTCTACGATGCTGATTACAAGCCGACCAACATTGCCGACTATCTGATCCTCAATGTCCGCATGCCGCGTTCGCTGATGTTCTGCTATCGCTTCCTGTCGGAGCATCTGAAATTCCTCGGCGACGATTACGGCGAGCGCCATGCCTGCCACGCAACGGCCGAGAAGACGCAGACAATGCTGAGAGCCGGGTCGATCAAGGATATCTTCGATACCGGGCTGCATGAATTCCTGGCCAATTTCATTCGCGACAACACCAAGCTGGGCGACGAAATCGCACAAGATTATCGGTTCAATTGAGCATGGTCCCGAAAGGTGGAGCCGGTTTTCTTAGACAAACGGAAACCGTTTGTCCGGAGATCGCGCTCACAAACGGAATAGAAGCATGCGGCTGAAGATTACCCACCGAACTGAGTACCGTTACGATACGCCGGTGCATTATCTGTTGCAGCGGCTGCGGCTGCTTCCGGTCAGCGGGTCGACGCAGACCGTTCTGTCCTGGGCTCTGGCGATCGAAGGCGCGCGCGAAGAGGTCCGCTTTGTCGACCATTTCGGCAACGACACAAGGCTGTTGAGCGTCGAGGGCGAGCGCGACTTCATCACGGTCGAGGCGTCGGGCGAAGTGGTGACGCGCGACACCGCGGGCGTCTCGGGGCCACACCAGGGCTTCACGCCGCTCTGGCTGTACAGCCATGAGACACCATTGACGGTGATCGGCAGCGGTATCCGCGAACTCGCCGCATCGGTTGGCAAGGGCAGCGACATCGAACGGCTGCACCGGCTGATGGCTGTCATCGGAGAGCGCGTCGCCTACACGCCCGGCACGACCAATGCGACGACGCCGGCGGAGGAAGCCTTGGCGCTCAAGACCGGGGTCTGCCAGGATCATACCCATATCTTTGCCGCCGCCGCCCGTGCCATGGGCTTTCCGGCCCGCTATGTCAGCGGCTATCTGATGCTGGATGCGACGGTCGAGCAGGCGGCCAGCCATGCCTGGGCCGAAGCGCATGTTTCGGGTCTCGGCTGGGTTGCCTTCGATGCCGCCAATGGCATCTCGCCCGACGAGCGTTATGTAAAGGTGGCGACGGGCCGCGATTACCGCGACGCCACGCCGGTGTCGGGAATTCGGCTGGGACAGGCGGAAGAACAGCTTGCGGTCACCGTCACGGTGGAGCAGTAATCCTCGCAAGATTGCTGCCGAGCGATTCATCGTTTCAAGGAACCCCGAACCGCTCTATCCCTTTGTTTTAACGCAATTCCGGACGGAAAACCGCTTCACACTTTTCCTGGAATTGCTCTAGAAGAGATTCCATGACCTATTGCGTTGGCCTGAAGATCGATCGCGGGCTCGTGTTCATGTCCGACACGCGCACCAATGCAGGCATGGATTCCATCTCCACCTTTCGCAAGATGCATGTCTGGGAAGAGCCGGGCGAACGCGTCATCGTTTTGATGTCGGCGGGCAATCTGGCGACGACGCAGGCCGTGGTCAGCCTGCTTGACGAGCGCACCAAGGCAATCTCCGAAAGACATTCCACACTGCTCGAAACGCCGTCGATGTACCAAACGGTCCGCATTGTCGGCGACACGGTCAAGGAGGTCATCGCCAATTCGTCACCCGCTGGCGAGAAGGCGGATTCCTATTTCAATGCGTCCTTCATCCTCGGCGGTCAGATCAAGGGCAGCGAGCCGCGCCTGTTCATGATCTATCCCGAAGGCAATTTCATCGAATCGACCGATGACACGCCGTTCTTCCAGATAGGCGAGACCAAATACGGCAAGCCGATCATCATCCGCGCCTACGAAAAGACGATGAGCCTCGCCGAGACGGTGAAGCTGCTTTTGGTGTCGTTCGATTCGACGTTGAAGTCGAACCTGTCCGTCGGCTTGCCGCTCGACCTGCTCTTCCTGGAGAAGGACGCTTTCAAGGTCGGATTGAAGAAGCGGATCGGCCAGGACGACCAGTATTACCGCACGATCTCCGATGGCTGGTCGAATGCGCTGAAGACGGCTTTTGCCAGCCTGCCGGATTTCCCTGGCTGAGGCGTGCGGCATCTCTTGCTGGTTGCATATATTTCACGCGTTAATTAATAAGAGACCAACCGCGACGGATGGTAGCGATGGATCATGTCGGGAGGACAGGATGAACAATGATGATTTCCGGCAATGGTCGCGGCGCGCCGCCGACTGGGGCGCTGACTATCGCAACAATCTGCGCGACCGCCCCGTGCGGCCACTGGTAGAACCCGGCGCCGTTTCCAGAAGCATCGAGGTTTCGCCGCCCGAAGACGCCGAACCGATGGACCGGATCTTCGCCGATTTCGAAGAGAAGATCCTGCCGGGAATGACGCATTGGCAGCATCCGCGCTTCTTCGCCTATTTCCCGGCCAATGCGGCGCCGGTTTCGGTGGTGGCGGAATATCTTGTTTCGGCGATGGCCGCGCAATGCATGCTGTGGCAGACGTCGCCGGCGGCGACCGAACTCGAAACGCGCACCGTCGACTGGATGCGCCAGGCGCTCGGTCTGCCGGAAGGCTTCTCGGGCGTAATCCAGGATTCAGCCTCATCGGCGACGTTGGCCGCGGTGCTGACCATGCGCGAACGGGCACTCGACTGGCAAGGCAACAAACAGGGCCTGGCAGGGCAGGCGCGGCTGCGCATCTACTCCTCCGACCAGGTGCACACGTCGATCGACCGGGCGATCTGGGTGTCCGGCATCGGCGAGGACAATCTCGTGCGCATTCCCGTCAGCGGCCGCTTTCGCGCCATGGACACGGCCGCGCTCGAGGCGGCAATCGTCGCCGACCGGGAAGCCGGCATGCTGCCGGCGGGCATCATCGCTTGCGTCGGCGGCACCAGCACTGGCGGCACCGACGACATTGCTGCGGTTGCCGAGGTGGCACGGCGGCATGGGCTTTATCTCCATGTCGATGCCGCCTGGGCGGGATCGGCGATGATCTGTCCGGAATATCGGCATTTCTGGACAGGCGTCGAAGGCGCCGATTCGATCGTTTTCAATCCGCACAAATGGCTGGGCGCTCAGTTCGACTGCTCGATCCAGTTCCTGCGCGACCCTGAAAGCCATGTCAGGACGCTGGCCATCAAGCCGGATTATCTGAAGACGCACGGTCATGACGGCATCATCAACTATTCCGAATGGTCGGTACCGCTCGGGAGGCGATTTCGCGCGTTGAAATTATGGTTCCTGCTGCGCGCCCATGGCCTGGAACGCCTGCGCGCGATGATCCGCAATCATGTCGCGTGGAGCGAAGGGCTGGCGGCGCGGCTGGCAAGGGAGCCGGATTTCGAGATCGTCAGCGAACCGATGCTGTCGTTGTTCTCGTTCCGGCACAAGACCGCAACCGACGGGGACGAGCACAATCTGCGCCTTGTCAATGCGATCAACGACGATGGCCGCATCTACCTGACGCAGACGAAGGTTGATGGACTGATCGCAATCCGGTTCCAGGTCGGACAGTTCGAGGCGACCGCCGCCGATGTCGAAACGGCTTTTGTGGTGATTACTGAAATCGCACGTGGCCTGGGTCGCTGATTTCGTTAGCCGGCTTATGCCTTTTCATCGGTTTCGTTTTCGACTATAGACAAGAAAAACGAAAACGGGAGGTTGCCCATGTATCTGTCGCCGCGCCATGCCGAGATTATCCAGATGGCCAAGGATCACGGCCGCGTGCTGGTCGATGATCTGGCCAACCACTTCAATGTGACGCCGCAGACCATCCGCAAGGACCTCAACGATTTGTGCGATCAGCGGCTGCTCTCGCGCATCCATGGCGGCGCGCTGTACCCCTCCGGCATCGAGAACATGGAGTATGAGGCGAGACGCAAGATTGCCGCCGACGAGAAGGAGGCGATCGGCCGTGCGGCAGCCAGGCTGATCCCCGACAACGCCTCGCTGTTCATCAACATCGGCACCACGACCGAGTCGGTCAGCAAGGCGTTGCTCGATCACAGCGGTCTCATGGTCATCACCAATAACATCAATGTTGCCAATAGGATGCGGATATATCCGTCGATCGAAGTGGTGATCGCCGGTGGTGTCGTGCGCGGTTCCGATGGCGGTGTGGTCGGCGAGGCGGCGGTCGATTTCATCAGGCAGTTCAAGGTCGATTACGCGGTGATCGGCGCATCCGCCATCGACCATGACGGCGCCTTGCTCGACTTCGATTTTCGCGAGGTCAAGGTGGCGCAGGCGATCATCGCCAATGCAAGGCATGTCATCCTGGTTTCCGACCAGACCAAATTCGAGCGAACCGCACCGGTGCGCATCGGCCATCTGTCGCAGGTCAACACCTTCATCACCGACCGCTGCGATATCCCCTCGGTGCGCAAGATCTGCCAGGAGGCCGAGGTTCAGCTGATCGAGACGTCGCTCGCCTAGGCGGTTTTCAGCTGATATCACGCGCCCGTGATATTTCGTTTGACATTCGTTATCATTTCGAAATAATTCCGACACGGTTTCGTAAAAGCCCAAAAATGGTGCAATGCGAAATCGCTGGAGGAATTTGTGGACGCATCTCCGATCCGTGACATTTTCGTCATAGGCGGCGGCATCAATGGCTGCGGTATCGCCCGCGACGCCGTCGGGCGTGGCTTTTCCGTCTTTCTCGCCGAGATGAACGACCTCGCCAGCGGGACTTCCTCGGGCTCAACCAAATTGATCCATGGCGGCCTGCGCTACCTCGAATTCTACGAATTCCGCCTGGTGCGCGAAGCGCTGATGGAGCGCGAGGTTCTGTGGAAGAACGCGCCGCACATCATCTGGCCGATGCGCTTCGTGCTGCCCTATGCCAAGGGCCTGCGCCCGGCCTGGCTGATCAGGCTCGGTCTCTTCCTCTACGACCACATTGGCGGGCGCAAATTGCTGCCGGCGACCCGGACGCTGGACATGGCCAGGGATCCGGCCGGCAAGCCTTTGAAGCCGCTATTCAAGAAGGCCTTCGAATATTCGGATGGCTGGGTCAATGATGCGCGGCTGGTGGCGCTGAATGCACGTGATGCGGCCGACCGCGGCGCAACGGTCCGCACCCGCACGAAAGTGACCGGCGCGCGCCGCGAAAACGGCTTGTGGACGGTCCAGGTCGAGGATCTGCAGACCGGCGAGACCGAGGAGGTCAAGGCGCGCCTGCTGGTCAATGCCGCCGGCCCCTGGGTCGATCATGTGCTTTCCGGCGTCGTCGGCCTCAACGATGTGCACAATGTCCGCCTCGTGCAGGGCAGCCACATCGTCATCGCCAGGAAATTCGACGATCCGCGCGCCTATTTCTTCCAGAACAGGGATGGTCGCATCATCTTCGCTATTCCCTACGAGGAAGAGTTCACCCTGATCGGCACCACGGACCAGGATTATCCCGGCGATCCGCATGACGTGAGGATCAGCGACACCGAGATCGACTATCTCTGCGCCGCGGCAAGCGAATATTTCGCTGAAGCCGTCAAGCGTTCGGACATCGTCTGGACCTATTCCGCCGTCCGTCCGCTCTATGATGACGGAGCCTCCAAGGCGCAGGAAGCGACGCGCGACTATGTGCTCAAGGCCGATGGCGGCGATGGTGCCGCCCCGATCGTCAACGCCTTCGGCGGCAAGATCACCACCTATCGCCGGCTGTCGGAATCGATGCTGGAAAAGATCGAGGGTTTTCTGGGTAAACGCGGCAAGCCGTGGACGGCAAACGCGCCGTTGCCGGGCGGCGATTTCCCGGCCACCGGTTTCGATGCCGAAGTGGCGAAACTGAAGACCGCCTATCCGTTCCTCGACGCGCGCCTGGCTCGCCGGCTGACCCGGCTCTATGGCACCCGCGCAAGGATGCTGCTGGGGCTGGCCAAATCGAACGTCGATCTCGGCCGCAACTTCGGCGCCGATCTCTACGAGGCCGAGGTGCGCTATCTCGTTCAAAACGAATGGGCCGTCACATCGGAAGATGTATTGTGGCGCCGTACCAAGCGCGGTCTGCATCTCAGCCGCGAGCAGGTGGCGGCTCTCGATGAATTCATGCACGGCATAAGCCGGCGCCATGTCGCGGCTGCCGAATGAAGAGGGGTTTGAGCTGATGCGGAAGGCCTGGGAGGAGGCGTCATGCTGGAACTGAGAAACGTCACCAAGACGGTCGGTGCTGTCGCGCATATAAGCGATGTGTCGCTGACGCTCCAGCACGGCTCGCTCAATGTCCTGCTCGGACCGACGCTTTCGGGCAAGACCAGCCTGATGCGGCTGATGGCCGGCCTCGACGTGCCGACCTCCGGTTCGATCTGGTTCGACGGCCAGAATGTCACCGGCGTGCCGGTGCAGAAGCGCAAGATCGCCATGGTCTACCAGCAGTTCATCAACTATCCGGCGATGACCGTCTATGAGAACATCGCCTCGCCGCTCAGGGTGGCGGGAACCGATCAGGCGAAGATCGACAAGGAAGTGCGCCATGCCGCAGCACTTCTCAAGCTGACGCCCTATCTCGACCGCACGCCGCTGAGCCTGTCCGGTGGCCAGCAGCAGCGCACCGCACTGGCGCGCGCCATCGTCAAGAACGCCAGCCTGGTGCTGCTCGACGAACCGCTCGCCAATCTCGACTACAAATTGCGCGAGGAACTGCGCGCCGAATTGCCCAGGATCTTCGCCGCCGCCGGCACCATCTTCGTCTACGCCACGACCGAGCCGCACGAAGCGCTGCTGCTCGGCGGCAACACGGCGACGCTTTCCGAAGGGCGGATTACCCAGTTCGGACCGACCATCGACGTGTTCCGCAAACCGGTCGATCTGGTGACGGCCAAGACTTTCGCCGACCCGCCGCTCAACACCATCGTGCTGGCCAAGAAAGGTGGGGATTTCCTGCTCGAAGGTGGGGTCAAACTGCCGGTGCCCGCCGATCTCGCCGGCATTGCCGATGCCATGTACACGGTCGGTTTTCAGCCGCATCACCTGTCGCTCGATCGGCCCAATGCCGCCGCTGTGCCGGTGCGCGCCAAGGTGACGATCACCGAAATCACCGGCTCGGAAAGCTTCATCCATCTCGATTTCGCGGATGCACGCTGGGTGATGCTGAGCCACGGCATCCGCGACTTCGAACCCGACGCCGAGATCGAGGTGTTCATCGATCCGCGCCACATCATGGTCTTCGACGAGCACGGCCGTGCCGTGGCCGCGCCGAAGCTGGCGGCTTGAGGGGAAAGATATGGCACGCATAGACGTCAACCATGTCAGGCATTCCTATCTGCCGAACCCTCGGAAGGATGCCGATTTCGCGCTCAGGGAAGTGCACCACACCTTCGAGGACGGCGGCGCCTATGCGCTGCTCGGGCCATCGGGCTGCGGCAAGACCACGCTGCTCAACATCATTTCGGGATTGCTGCACCCGTCGCACGGTCAGTTGCTGTTCAACGGCAAGGACGTGACCAATTTGTCGACGCAGGAGCGCAATATCGCGCAGGTGTTCCAGTTCCCGGTCATCTACGACACCATGACCGTCTACGACAATCTGGCCTTCCCGCTGCGCAATCGCGGCGTGCCGGAAGCCGATGTCGACCGCAAGGTGCGCGAGACGCTGGAGATGATCGACCTGGCGTCCTGGGCGAAGAAGAAGGCGAGGGGCCTGACCGCCGACCAGAAGCAGAAGATCTCGCTCGGCCGCGGGCTGGTGCGCTCCGACGTCAACGCCATCCTGTTCGACGAGCCGCTGACCGTCATCGACCCGCATATGAAATGGGTGCTGCGCTCGCAGCTGAAGCAGCTGCACCGCCGCTTCGGCTACACCATGGTCTATGTGACCCACGACCAGACCGAGGCGCTGACCTTCGCCGACCAGGTCGTGGTCATGTATGACGGCGGCATCGTCCAGATCGGCACGCCGGCCGAACTGTTCGAACGGCCACGCCATACCTTTGTCGGTTATTTCATCGGCTCGCCCGGCATGAACGTCATGCCGGTGGCCATCGACGGCAAGACGGCGACGCTCGGCTCGCAGCGCATCGAACTGCCGGGCGCGCCAAAAGCGGGCAGCGGCGCCATCGAACTCGGCATCCGTCCCGAATATGTCCGGCTTGGCCGCGACGGCATGGCCGTGCAGGTGAGCAAGGTCGAGGATCTCGGCCGCCACAAGGTGGTCCGCGCCAAGCTCGAAGGCCGCGAGATTGCGGCCGTCATCGGCGAGGACGAGACCGTGCCGGCCGATCCGAAGGTGCGGTTCGAGCCGGCCGGCATCAACATCTATGCCGATTCCTGGCGCGTCGAGATGGGGGCATAGATGGAAAAGACCTGGAACAACAAGGCCTGGTTCCTGGTGCTGCCGGTGCTGGTGCTGGTGGCGTTCTCGGCGGTCATCCCGCTGATGACCGTCGTCAACTATTCGGTGCAGGACACGTTCGGCAACAACGTCTTCTTCTGGGCCGGCACCGAGTGGTTCGAGGAACTGCTGTCTTCCAGCCGCTTCTGGGAAGCGATGGTCCGCAACCTGATCTTCTCCTTCATCATCCTGGCGATCGAAGTGCCGCTCGGCATCTTCATCGCGCTCAACATGCCGAAAAAGGGCTGGGGCGTGCCGGTCTGCCTGGTGCTCATGGCGCTGCCGCTGCTGATTCCGTGGAACGTCGTCGGCACCATCTGGCAGGTCTTCGGCCGCAACGACATCGGCCTGCTCGGCTACTACGTCAACGCGCTCGGCATCGACTACAACTATGTGCAGGACCCGTTCGATGCCTGGGTCACCGTCATCATCATGGATGTCTGGCACTGGACCAGCCTCGTCGTGCTGCTCTGCTATGCCGGCCTGGTCTCCATTCCGGATGCCTTCTATCAGGCGGCCAAGATCGATGGCGCCTCGCGCTGGGCGGTGTTCCGCTACATCCAGCTGCCGAAGATGAACAGGGTGCTGCTGATCGCCGTGCTGCTTCGCTTCATGGACTCATTCATGATCTATACCGAACCCTTCGTGGTGACCGGCGGCGGTCCCGGCAACTCGACGACATTCCTGTCGATCGACCTCGTCAAGACCGCGCTCGGCCAGTTCGACCTCGGTCCGGCCGCAGCCATGTCGCTGGTCTACTTCCTCATCGTCCTTCTGCTGTCATGGGTCTTCTACACCGTGATGACCAACTACGACGCGGAGCGCTGAGATGACCGGCGCCAACGAAAGAGCCGATAGAGTGAGCGAGACCACAGCAGCGGGCAAACTGGCGAGCACACTGTCGCAGGATCAGGTCGCCCGGCTGATGCGCAAACGCGGCGAGGAATCGCGCTGGTGGTGGATCGTGCCGACGATCTACATCGTCGTGCTTTTGCTGCCGATCTACTGGCTCATCAACATGAGCTTCAAGACCAATGCCGAGATCGTCTCCTCGCTGACACTCTATCCGCACCAGCCGACGCTCGCCAACTACGTCACCATCTTCACCGACGCCTCCTGGTACTCGGGCTACATCAACTCGATCACCTATGTGGTGATGAATATGGTGATTTCGGTGGCTGCCGCGCTGCCGGCAGCCTACGCCTTCTCGCGCTACCGCTTCCTCGGCGACAAGCACCTGTTCTTCTGGCTGCTGACCAACCGCATGGCGCCGCCGGCGGTGTTCGCGCTGCCGTTCTTCCAGCTCTATTCGGCCTTCGGCCTGATCGACACGCACATTGCGGTGGCGCTGGCGCACTGCCTGTTCAACGTGCCGCTGGCGGTGTGGATCCTCGAAGGCTTCATGTC
>NZ_RZQA01000879.1:0-2541 GCF_004022915.1 Mesorhizobium sp. M7A.F.Ca.US.006.04.2.1 | reverse complement strand
TCGAGGCGTTCGGCGATGGCGTGGGCGTCGCGTACCGGATTGGTCAGCGCCGGCGCATGCTCATATTGGGAGTTGCCAAGGACCAACGCAACACGGCGTTCAGCACTGGCGGCCGACAAAGTCAAAAGCAGTGCCAGCGCTACAAGCGCAATGGCGCCCACAAGTCCACCGCAATGGCCGATACGATCAAAACCCACCCGGGACAACAGGGCGTCCCTCAGTTGACGAGCTTAGTGGCGGAAAACTCGATCCGCCGATTGAGCGCCTTGTTCTTCGGCGTGTCGTTGTCGGCAACCGGGCGCTCCTCGCCATAGCCAGTCGCCGCGATCTGGGTGCGCGGAATGCCAGCGGCAACTATGGCGTCGGCAACCGCCTGGGCCCTTCGCTCCGACAGGCGCTTGTTCTCGATGGGCGACCCGTCGGAATCGGTGTGTCCAGAAACCTCGACCTTCAGGCCCGGGCACTTGCCCACGACGCCGACGACCTCAGCAAGCAGCGGCCGGCTTTGGCTATCGAGCCGCGCGCTCGCCGTTCTAAAGTAGATGGCTCCGGTGCGCGACAGCACCGCGAACCTGTTGAGGCACTCCTCGTCGCTGAAGCTGGTCTTCGCCGCATCGGTGGTGACAGGCCCGACATCGGCAGTGCTCGCCGCAACCGGTTGGACAACAGCCGGCTTGCTGCCGTCAGCGACGAAAACGAAATCGAATGAAACCGATGCCGTGGGAACAATATTGGTCACGTTGGCCGCCTGCTGGAGTTTATCCACGTTCGGCAGCAATCCGAAGTCTTCCACATGCACGGCGACAGGAGCCTCCGAAGCGACCGACACCATGGTGTCGCTGATCATGGTGACCACGATGTTGGCTTGAAGATCCTTGTCGACCCCGTGCAGGCTGAGACGGAACGGAAGAACCGCCTTCACACGTCGCTTGGTCGCCAGGTCGGCAAATGCGGCGGGATCTACCTTCGCGGTCAGTTCGGCGGAGGGAAACTTGAATGTCTCGAAGAAAAGGAACCGCATGCGGACGTTGCGAAGGTCAACCCCTGTATCGACCGAATTGAGGTCGAAGGTGACTTTCGCATCACCCGCCGAGGTGAGGCTACCGGAAATATTCCTGATCTTGTTGGTTTCGACGATCGTGTTCTTCTTGACCGATTGGTAGGTCAGGACCGAAGCGGTCGAGTCCAGCGTCCAGTTCGTCTCTGCCTTCGCAGTTCCCAGTCCGGGCCAAATCAACACCAACAACGCAACGACCAAGCCAAGCGCGTTTATAACGAGCCAGCCTCTTGCCCGTGTTTTCCACCAGACTCCCACGACTTCGAACATGGAACCCCTGCCTAGAGCAGTTCACGATTTCTCAGCGAGGAGCATAGAACACTTGCTGTCGCTTGGCGAGCATCTCGCGTGGTGCGGTGCACCACTCCCGAGCGATGCAAATCTCGGGTTCATCGTCTTGGTTAGAAGGCGATCTTCAGTCCGAGCTTGGCGCCGATGGTGGAACTGTCCGATGACACCTTGCCGCGAACTTCGCCGTTGACGGTGGTCGCGGCCGACATCTTCAGGTTGAAGCCGGTCGACAGCGCGGCGGAAAAATCGGCATCGTTGAAGTCGATCTCCCTGGTGTCGATTTCGGTGGTGTTCTTGTAGCCGAAACGCTGCTGCAATTCGCCTCGCGCATAGGGGCTGATCACCATTCCGTTGCTTAGCGTGTAGTCGCCATAGATGCCGGGCTCGAGCTTGATCGCGCCAAAAGAAAGCTTGCTCTTGCCGAACTCGTTGCCGCCGCTGTCTTTATAGGGATCGCCACGGAAGGAAACGCCAAGCAGGCCGCCACGCAGATCGAAGCGGGTGCGCTCGCCCAGCTTGAAGATATGGCCGACCGATGCCGTCACTGCATAGCCCTTGGTATCATAGCTGCCGGTGGTGCCGAGCACGCCGTTCGTCACGTCGCTTCCACCGATGAAGCCGGAGGCCGAGACGAGCGCGTAATTGTAGTCCTTGCGAAACAGCGCGTAGCCGCCGAACAGGCCGGCCTTGTTGGTACCTTCGCCGATGGCATCAAATCCCCGAAACGCGCCGAGGTTGACGTCGGTCGAGGCGTAGCCGGCGAAAACGCCGATGTTCAGGCCGTACTCATTGTCGAACTGGAAGTGTTTGGCGGCATTGAAATCCAGGCTGATGGCAGCCGAAAAATCATTGGCATCGAAGCTCGGGCCGGAGCCGTTCAAGCCGCCGCCGCTGATGTTGTAGCCGTCATGCTCGGTATGGGCGAACTGGCCTGAAGCAAAGACCCCGAAACTTTCCGAAACCGGCACCATTCCAGAACCGGATGCGGGCGAGAGATGCAGGTCAGCATCGAGCGCGTCGCGGTTTATGCCGTAGAGAGCCTCGATTGCCACCGCGACCGCGCCGGCGTTGGTGGCACTGGTCGGCGCCGCCGCAATGCCAAAATTGACTGGCGTGGCACGCAGGAACACGCTGCCATTCGGGCCTGTGACGATCGCATAGGTGAAAAGCGAACCCGGTGTGCCGGGCACGCC
>NZ_RZQA01000878.1:0-2542 GCF_004022915.1 Mesorhizobium sp. M7A.F.Ca.US.006.04.2.1 | reverse complement strand
GACCTTGCCACCATCTGGGTGACCAACCCGACGCGCCGGCTGTTCGGCAAGACCGGCCCGACCAAGCTCGACATCGCCGTCTATTACGCGCTGGTCGGCGATTTCATGCTGCCGCACATTCTCGGCCGGCCGGTGTCGCTGGTGCGCTGCCCGACCGGCCTGCCGAAGGATTGCTTCTTCCAGCGCCACGCCTTCACCGGCATGCCGCCCTCGGTGGTGACATTCGAGGCGACAAATTCCGAGGGCGAAACCAAATCCTATCTCTCGGTCGAAGGCGCGAAAGGGTATCTGGCGCTGGCGCAGTTCGGCGTCGTCGAGTTCCACACCTGGGGCACCCACCGCGCCAGCCTCGACAGACCCGACCAGATCGTCCTCGACCTCGATCCGGGAGAGGGGATCGCCTGGCGCGAGGTGGTCGAGGCCGCCGTGCACATCAAGGACGAATTGGGGCGCCTGGGGCTGGTGCCGTTCGCCAAGACCTCCGGCGGCAGCGGCATCCACATCACGGTACCTGTGACAGGCAAGCAGAACTGGAAGAAACTGCACCAGGCAACCAGCGCGATCGCCACGCATCTGGCGACAACGGCGCCTGATACTTTCACCACCACCATGGGCAAGGACAACCGCAAGAAGCGCATCTTCATCGACTACCACCGCAATGCGCGCGGCCACACCTCCGCAGCACCTTACTCCTTGCGCGCCCGCACCAATCTGCCGGCCTCGACGCCGGTCAGCTGGAGCGACCTCGAATCCATCGATGCGCCGCAGGATTTGAATTATTCGTCGCTGCCAGGCCTGCTGGCGACGTCGGGCGATCCGTGGGCCGAGATCGACGAGTTCGCGCGGGATTTGCCGACCCTGCGCTCGTCATCCTAGGTTATGCGCCGCGTCGCTTCGCTCCTTGCTTAGCCCGAAGACGACGAAGAGTATGATCGACGCTTCGTACAATTTGAATTATCCTTCGCCTGCGACCCTTAGGCGTCCTAAAAGATTTCGTCAGGGATTTGCCTGTATCGTGTGGGGTCGGTGTAGGATTTGCGCGGCGCCAATCGTCCTTCGGACGAAAGCGCTGCAGAGAGTATGATCCCGAAAAGTGGGAACCGGTTTTCGGAGAAGATCATGCTCAAGCTAAAATGTCAGTGCATGACCGCGTAGGAGTGTTTCATGGCGCCCAGGGCAAGTTGGAAAGGTTACCTCAAACTCAGCCTCGTGAGCTGTCCGGTGCGGTTGTATCCCGCCACCAGCGCCAGCGAGCGCATCTCGTTCAACCAGTTGCACAAGAAGACCCATAACCGCATCAACATGAAGCCGGTCGACCCCGAACTAGGGCTCGTCGAGCGTGCTGATCTGGTCAAGGGTTACGAATACGAGGACAAGCAGTACATCATCATCGATGATGCAGACCTCGACGCGGTGCGCATCGAATCCAACCATACGATGAACATCGAGGCTTTCGTCGACGAGGACGAGGTCGACGTCATCTACCAGGACGCGCCCTACTACATGGCGCCCGACGGCGCGATGGCGGAGGAAACCTTCGCCGTGTTGCGCGAAGCGATGCGCAAATCCGGCAAGCTCGCCATCGCCCGCCTTGTGCTGTCGAGCCGCGAGCGCGTGGTGACGATCGGCGCGCGCGAGAACGGCATGTTCGTGTGCACCTTGAGGAACCCGAACGAAGTGCGCGGGACGGCTGAATATTTTGGCAATATTCCAGCTGGCAAGCCCGACCCCGAAATGCTGCAGCTCGCCGAAGCGCTGATCAAGCAGAAGGAAACCACCTTCGATCCGAAGAATTATGAGGACCGCTACGAGGCGGCACTCATGATGATGATCCGCGAGAAGCTGAAAGGCCACAAGCCGATCATTGCGGCGGCACCGGAGCGCGGCAATGTCATCAACCTGATGGATGCGCTGAAGGCGAGCCTGTCGCAATCGAAGCCGCCGGCCAAGTCGAAGAGCAAGGCCGACGAGGTTGCCAAGCCAGCTGCAAAGAAAGCGGCAGCGGGTGGTGCTGCTGAAAATCCGCTGAAGGCCAATCTGCTGAAGGCGGTCGGCAAGAGCAAGAAATGACGGCACCGACCGGCGCTGTTTTCGGCACCATCGGCGCGCTGGCGGCGTTTCCGCTCAGACTGGCCGCGCGTGAAGTCGAACGCCAGCACGGCCAGCTGCGGCGCGGCGTCACCAGGCGCACCACGCATGTCGTGTGCGGCCGCACGCTGCTCGCTAAGGCCGGGCTCTCCAGGAACGGCGATGCCGAGATCGAGCGCCGTGTCGCCGCCGAGCGCGGGGCCGGGCGGACGCTGATCAGCGAGAACGGATTCCTGCGCCTTCTCGGACTGATGAAGACACCGGAAGCGTCTTCGCTGTCGCGGCAATCGCTGATCGATCAGTCGCGGCTATCCGGCGCCGAGCTCGATTTGTTGTCACTGTTCGATGCGTTCGAGCATGACGCAGAACCCTATTCCTTCCGCGACCTGATCCTGGCGCGCAAATATGCCGGGCTCGTCGCCGGCGGCGCGACATGGGGGGCGATCGCGCGCTC
>NZ_RZQA01000877.1:0-2544 GCF_004022915.1 Mesorhizobium sp. M7A.F.Ca.US.006.04.2.1 | reverse complement strand
GTTGCCGGCCTCGCGGGCGGCGACCGTGCCGGTGTTCATGGCGACACCGACATCGGCTTGCGCGAGGGCCGGCGCATCGTTGGTGCCGTCGCCGCACATGGCAACCAGCTTGCCCTTGGCCTGTTCGTCGCGGATCAGCTTCAGCTTGTCCTCCGGTGTGGCCTGGGCGAGGAAGTCGTCGACGCCGGCTTCCGCGGCGATCGCCGCCGCCGTCATCGGGTTGTCGCCGGTGATCATCACCGTGCGGATGCCCATGCGGCGCAGTTCGGTGAAGCGCTCCCTGATGCCGCCCTTGACGATGTCCTTGAGGTGGATGACGCCGAGCAGGCGGCCGTCGCGTTCGACCGCCAGCGGCGTGCCGCCGG
The DNA here is from genome assembly GCF_004022915.1 of Mesorhizobium sp. M7A.F.Ca.US.006.04.2.1. NCBI lineage: Bacteria > Pseudomonadati > Pseudomonadota > Alphaproteobacteria > Hyphomicrobiales > Phyllobacteriaceae > Mesorhizobium > Mesorhizobium sp. M7A.F.Ca.US.006.04.2.1. The sequence continues at coordinate 2,179 of NZ_RZQA01000877.1, read as the reverse complement.
ACTTGGCGATCTCGTCGGCGATGGCCTGGAGATCCCTGACGGTATCGCTGCCGGGCCGCGTGGCATGGGCTGCGACCGTCGATTGGTTGACATGGGCAAGCACGGAATCCACGGCGCCCTTGCGCACCGACGAACCATCGATGTCGACGCCGCTCATACGGGTCTGTGCTGTGAAGGGCACGAAGGTGGCGTGCAGCGTTGCCATGTCGCGGGCGCGGATGGCGTATTTCTCCTTGGCCAGCACGACGATGGAACGGCCTTCCGGCGTTTCGTCGGCGAGCGAGGCAAGCTGGGCCGCGTCGGCCAGTTCCTGTTCGGTGACGCCCTTGACCGGGCGGAACTGCGTCGCCTGGCGGTTGCCGAGCGTGATCGTGCCGGTCTTGTCGAGCAGCAGCGTGTCGACGTCGCCTGCGGCTTCCACGGCGCGACCCGACATGGCCAGCACGTTGAATCGCACCAGGCGGTCCATCCCGGCGATGCCGATGGCCGAAAGCAGCGCCCCGATCGTGGTCGGGATCAAGGTGACGAACAGCGCCACCAGAACGGTCACCGAAATGTAGCCGCCCGAATAGGAAGCAAAACTCGGGATCGTCGCGGTGGCCAGCACGAAGATCAGCGTCATGCCGACGAGCAGGATGTTGAGCGCGATCTCGTTCGGCGTCTTCTGGCGCTCCGCACCTTCGACCAGCGAGATCATGCGGTCGAGGAAGGTGTGGCCGGAAGCCGCCGTGATGCGCACGCGAACCCAGTCGGACAGCACCTGCGTGCCGCCGGTGACCGCCGAACGATCGCCGCCGGATTCGCGGATCACCGGCGCGGATTCGCCCGTGATCGCGGCCTCGTTGACCGAAGCGACGCCTTCGATCACTTCGCCGTCGGACGGGATGATGTCGCCGGCCTCGACCAGCACGGCATCGCCGACCTTGAGGCTGGTGCCGGGCACAAGTTTGTATTTGGTGCGGTCTTCACCGGTTAAAAGCTTGGCCTTGGTCTCGGTGCGTGCCTTGCGCAGCGAATCCGCCTGCGCCTTGCCGCGGCCTTCTGCGACCGCTTCGGCGAAGTTGGCGAACAGCACGGTGAACCAAAGCCAGATGATGATCTGCAGCGTGAAGCCGAGATTGCCGCCGCCGGAGACCAGGTCCTTGACGAACAGCACGGTGGTGAGCGCCGAGACGACGGCAACGACGAACATCACCGGGTTCCTGGCCAGCGTGCGCGGGTCGAGCTTGCGGAAGGCGCCGCCGATGGCGGGAAGCAGGATGCTGGCATCCATGATGCTGGCTGATTTCGAGTTGCTCATTTTGAAGCTCCGGCTTCGGTGTTGTTGGACGGCACCGGATGATCGGATGCCGAAAAGAGATGGGGCGGCCCGTAGGCCAGCAGCCAGAGGACGAGCATGACTGCCGCAAGGCCGAGAAACGTCGACAGGGTCGGGGAAGGAGGAGGTCCCTCCTCCTTTCCGTGATCGTCCCTGTGGGCGACCTTGCGGCGCATGGCATTGAACCACGACATGGCGGTCTCAGAAGGTCTGCCCGTGAGCCATCGCCAGGTGCTCGATGATCGGCCCGACGGCGAGCGCGGGGAAGAAGGTGAGGCCACCGACGATCAGGATGACGCCGATCAGCAGCCCGACGAACAGCGGGCCGTCGGTCGGGAAGGTGCCGGCGGAGGCCGGAACCGTTTTCTTCGCCACCAGCGAGCCGGCAATGGCCAGCGCCGAGATGATGACCAGGAAGCGGCCCATCAGCATGCCGATGCCGATGGTGATGTTGTACCAGGGCGTGTTGCCGCTGAGGCCGCCAAAGGCCGAACCGTTGTTGGCCGCCGCCGACGTGTAGGCATAGAGGACCTCGGAGAAGCCGTGCGGGCCGGCATTGCCCATCGACGCCACGCCGGTCGGCAGCACGACGGCGATGGCCGTGAAGATCAGCATCGCCAGCGGCAGGCACAATATGGCCAGCATCGCCATCTTGACCTCCTTGGCCTCGATCTTCTTGCCGAGATATTCGGGCGTGCGACCGACCATCAGGCCGGCGACGAAGACGGCGACGACGATGTACATCAGGATGCCGTAGAGGCCCGCGCCGACACCGCCGACGATGACTTCGCCAAGCTGCATGTTGATGATCGGGATCATGCCGCCGAGCGCCGTGAACGAGCCGTGCATGGCGTTGACAGC
>NZ_RZQA01000876.1:0-2550 GCF_004022915.1 Mesorhizobium sp. M7A.F.Ca.US.006.04.2.1 | reverse complement strand
ATCACCAGGCCTTCAACGAAGGCATTGGCAAAGATGTGCAGGTTCTTGCGGGCCCGCACCTCGGCGTCGAGATAGCCGATCGCTGTCGACACGCGTCGGTCGTTCTCGTTCGACAGCGGCAGCGGAAACGAGCCGTCCTCGAAACTGCCATTGTAGTCCGGCCGGTAGGGATATTCGCTTTCCGTCTGCTTGAGCACTGATTTGGTGAAGCCGGCCCAATCCTTTGGAAAGACACGGCGGATCGGAATCCGGCCGGTCTTGTTGTGAAGCTCGCCATCGAAATCAAGGTCGCGCTCAAGCTTCTTGAGATAGGGCAGCATGCCGTCCCATCCCCAGCCGGGCAGGCCGAGACCTTCCCATTCGTCATAGTCGTGTGGCAGGCCGCGCACGGCGAACTGGCCGTTGATGCTGGAGCCGCCGCCCATCACCTTGGCCTGTTCGAGCTTGGCCGTCTTGACCAACTGCGCGTTCTGCTTTGGCGAGCGGTTGAAGACACGCAGTTCCGTCCAGTGGTATTTCGGGTCGAAATAGGAGAGGCCGGGATAGCTGTCGGCGATCACCTCAGGAACATCGTCCGGCGGCGTGTCGGGCCCTGCCTCGAAAAGCGCCACCTGCCTGGTGCCGTTCTCCGAAAGACGGCTGGCAAGCACGGCTCCAGCCGAACCGCCACCGACAATGATGTAGTCGAATTGCATGTGCTTGCGCTCGCTCAGGCGTAATTGGCCCAGATGGCCTTCTGGCGCAGGAACGCCTCGATGCCGGCACGACCCATATCCTTGCCGAAGCCGGAGCCCTTGTAGCCGCCGGCCGGGTAGGTGAACTCCGGGCCGCGCCCGTGCTGGTTGATCCAGACCATGCCGGCCTCGATCGAATCCGCCGCCTTGAGCGCCTTCTTCAAATCCGTGGTGTGGACGCTGGCGGCGAGCCCGTAGACCGGATGCGCCGCCAGGGCGAGACCCTCCTCCAGGTCGGCAAAGGTGCGCACCGTCAGCACCGGGCCGAAGAACTCATCCTTGAAACCGATGTTGTCGTCGGCGACGTCTTCCAGGATCGTCGGCGCGAAAAAACAGCCTTCGTTGCGGCCTTCGAGCACCGTGCCGCCGGTGACCACCGAGGCGCCCTCGCTGACGCTGGCGCGGACCATCGTGTCGATGCGCTCGAGCTGCTTGCGGCTGATGATCGGCGCGAAGGTCGTCGTCTCGTCCCAGGTCGGCCCTGCCTTGATCGCCTTGGTGCGGGCGATGACGCGTTCGATCAGCTGGTCCGCGATCTTGTCCTCGACGATCAGCCGCGAACCGGCCGTGCAGACCTGGCCGGCATTGTCCATGAATGCCGCCGCGACGCGGCCGGCCACCACATCGATATCGCCGGCATCGGCCAGCACCAGTTGCGGGCTCTTGCCGCCAAGTTCGAGCGTGACGGGCTTGATGCCGGACTGGGCGGCCAGCGTCATGATCGCGGCACCGGTCTGCGTCGAGCCCGTGAAGGAGATTTTCAGAATATCGGGATGGCGCACGATCGCCGCTCCCGTCGTGTGGCCGTAACCGTTGACGACATTGAACAGGCCGGCCGGAACGCCGGCCCTGGCGGCAAGGTCCGCCAGCGCGAGCAAGCTGTGCGGAGTCAGTTCCGAGGTCTTCATCACCACCGCATTGCCAGCAGCCAGCGCCGGGGCGAATTTCCAGGCGGCGGTGATCATCGGGAAGTTCCAGGGAACGATCGCGCCGACAATGCCATAGGGCTCATGCTTGACGATGCTGAGCGCATTCGCCTCGGTCGAAGTGACCGTGCCTTCGATCTTGTCGCAGAACTCCGCGTAGTAGCGCACGACGCCGGCGGTACGCACCGCGTCGCGGACAATCGTCATCGAGATCAGCCGGCTCGATCCCATCGCTTCCAACTGGCCGAGATAGGTCGCGTTCTCCTCGATCAGCGCCGCGAAACGCGTGAGCACAGCGGCGCGATCGCGCGGCGCGATCTTCGCCCATCGGCTCTGCGCCAGCGCCGTTTTCGCGGCATCGACGGCCTGTTGTACCGCACCTTCGCCACCATCGGTGATCACGCCCATGGGCTGGAGATCAGAGGGGCGGAGAACCTCGATCTCCGCGCCGGGTAAATCAACGTACTGGCCACCAATGTGATGGCCCCTTGGGATGGCGATTGTGGCCGGATCGAAACTCAGTGTCATTGATATCTTTCCTTTTGCGGCCAGCTCGAAAGGCGGCGCATTCGACGATGTCCGCTTGACTGTTTTGCGCGAAGCGGCGTGCGTTCAGCATGCCTTCTCGGCTTCACGCGCCTCGAGGAACGGGCGAAGCAAATCCGCCGATTCATGAAAGCGTCCGACAAAACTCTTCAGACGCGGATGTTCGGGATGCAGCAGCACCTTGGCCGGCGGACCCTGCTCCGCCACCAGCCCCTGATCGAGAAACACCACGCGATCGGCGACCTCGAAGGCAAAGCCCAGCTCGTGGGTGACGATCACCATGGTCATGCCGCTCCTGGCCAGTTCGACCATCGCCTTCATGACTTCGCCGACCAATTCTGGAT
>NZ_RZQA01000875.1:0-2556 GCF_004022915.1 Mesorhizobium sp. M7A.F.Ca.US.006.04.2.1 | reverse complement strand
GGCCTGGACCGCCTCTATCCCATTGTTGGACCATGAGCTTTTTTGCCCTTTGCGGCGCCATGCCCTACTTTCGGCAAACGGTCTGCGCAAACGGATTGTCTGACGGGCAGGCACGACATGGCAGGAATTCCAAATGATTGACGAAAAGCCGGACAGCGAGAGCGTCTCGGCGCTGGCGCCCTTCCGGCACGGCATTTTCCGCGCCGTGTGGGGCGCAAGTCTCGTCTCGAATTTCGGTGGCCTGATCCAGGGTGTCGGCGCCGCCTGGATGATGACCACGATCGCCACCTCGCCCTATCAGGTGGCCCTTGTCCAGGCTTCGACCACCTTGCCGATCATGCTGTTTGCGTTGGTCGCCGGCGCCATCGCCGACAGTTTCGACCGGCGCAAGGTGATGCTGGTCGCCCAGACCTTCATGCTGGTGGTGTCGGTGCTTCTGACCCTGTTCACCTATTCGGGCCTGATCACGCCATGGACGCTGCTTGCCTTCACCTTCCTGATCGACAGCGGCACCGCGCTCAACAGCCCGTCATGGCAAGCCTCCGTCGGCGATATCGTTCCCCGCAACAAGGTGCCGGCGGCCGTCGCCCTCAATTCGATGGGCTTTAACCTGACGCGCAGCGTCGGTCCGGCGATCGGCGGCATCATCGTCGCCGCCGCCGGTGCGGCAGCCGCCTTCGCGGCGAACGCGGTGAGCTATATCGGCCTGATCGTCGTGCTGGCGCGCTGGAAGCCGAACGTGCCGGTATCGACCTTGCCGCGCGAGTCGCTGGGGGCCGCCATGGGCGCCGGCCTGCGCTATGTCGCCATGTCGCCCAATATCGGCAAGGCGCTGGTCAGGGGTGCTGCGTTCGGCTTCAGTGCAGGCGCTGTGCTTGCGTTGCTGCCTCTGGTGGCGCGCGACGTCGTCAAGGGCGATGCGCTTACCTATGGCATCATGCTCGGCGCCTTCGGCATCGGCGCGGTCGGCGGCGCCTTGATCAGCGTCAGGCTGCGGCAGTTGCTCTCCAGCGAGACGATGGTGCGCTGTGCGTTCGCCGGCTTCGCCGTCTGCGCCTTCAATGCCGCCGTCAGCCAGCATGCCTGGCAGACGTCGCTCGGCCTGCTTGTCGGCGGTGCCTGCTGGGTGATCGCGCTTTCGCATTTCAACGTCACGGTGCAGATGGCGACGCCGCGCTGGGTGGTCGGCCGGGTGCTGTCGGTCTACCAGACCGCGACCTTCGGCGGCATCGCGCTCGGCAGCTGGATCTGGGGCGTCGTCGCCGACGCGCATGGCGCCGAAACCGCGCTGATCGCCGCCAGCATCGCCATGCTGGCCGGCGGCGCCATCGGTCTTTTGCTCCCGCTGCCGCAACAGCAGGTGCTCAACCTCGACCCGCTCAATCGCTTCAAGGAACCGCATTTGGCGCTTGACCTGAAGCCGCGCAGTGGTCCCATCGCCATCATGATCGAGTATGTGATCCGCCACGAGGACGAACCGGAGTTCCTCGCCATCATGGCCGAACGCGGCCGCATCCGCCGCCGTGACGGCGCCCGCAACTGGACGCTGGCGCGCGATCTCGAGAATCCCACCGTATGGATCGAGCATTATCACACGCCGACCTGGATCGAGTATATCAGGCACAATGGACGCATCACCCATGCCGACGCCGTCATCGGCGAACGCGTGCGGGCCCTGCACAGCGGCGACGAACCGCCCCGCGTACGCCGCATGATCGAGCGCCCGACGACCGCCGGCACGGCCCTCGTGATGGCCAAGGGACCTATTGAGCACTGACTCCGGGTGTCCCTTAGCCCTCGCCCGACAGGTCCCGGCGGGCCTTGTCGAGTTCCTCGGCATAGCGTCGCATCAGATGGCCTTCGGTCAACAGGCCCAGCACGATATGGTCGGTGAAATCCTCGACCACGGCGAGTTCTTCGGCGCCCGCCCGCTGGAATGTTTCCGCGGCGGCCTGCACGTTCATGCTCGGCACCAACACCGCGTCCTTGTATTTGGCGAGATCGCGCACCGGCACCTCGCCATCGGACGGATCGCTGTGCAGTTCGGCCACGATCAGCACGCCGACATAGTGGTCGCCCGCATCGACGGCGATGACGCGCTGGGCAGAGCCGAGCGGCACCTCCTTGCGGAAGGCTGCCAGCGTCGTCGAGGCATAGATGGTCTTGATGTCCTTGCGCATCATCGAGCCGACTGTGAGGCTGCGCATCCAGCCGACATCGTGGGCGCTGCGGATGGTCTCGCCGCGCAGATGGAAGCGCCATGTCGAGAACGAGTAGCCGAAGGTTTCGCGCACCAGGATGGCCGACATGATCGAGGCGGCCAGCACGACGCCGGTCAGCGTCAGGTCGCGGGTCGATTCCAGCGCCAGGAAGGTCATCGTCAGCGGACCGCCGACGACACCGACGGCGAGCGACGTCATGCCGACGACGGCGGCGACGGCAGGGTCGATGCCGGTTGCCGGAGAAATAACAAGCATCACATCCGCGAACGCCTTGCCGAGCAGCGCGCCGAGGAACAGCGAGGCAAAGAACAGTCCGCCGCGAAAACCCGACCCC
>NZ_RZQA01000874.1:0-2565 GCF_004022915.1 Mesorhizobium sp. M7A.F.Ca.US.006.04.2.1 | reverse complement strand
ATGGTATGCGTTTGAACCATCGCCGCCTCCCTTCCTGCGACGACTATTTTTTACAACGTCCGAAAGCGCATCCCAAAAACCAAGGTCGCGGCCACTCGGTGCTTCGGCTGGTGACTAAGAAAGTCCCGTCCTACTCGAACATGATCCCAGCCGTGCCTCTTTTGGCGATCAACAGTCTCCGAACCTCCTGGATCCGCTCAGCTTGTTGTTTGGTATAGGGACCCATCGGGCGGGTCTTTTCTTCACCGCGGCGGACCCTGCAGTACCAGCGGCCGTCATTCGAAAAGATTTCGACCGAGGTCGGCGCATCGTTAGCGTGCCTGGCGATCTCGTCGATGAATTCCACGACCTTTGAATGGTGCTGGGCAGGTCCGACAGTGCGCAAAACGTTTCTGCCGCTAATTTCATGCTGCAGTGTGGACATAGTCGAACTCCTTTCAATCACAATCACATCCCGCTCGCCATCTTGACCGTGCTGTTTCGAACCGGGCTGCCGCGCGGAGCGCTTGTTAGGCTATCTCGCGCCCTGTCTCGGCCTCTGCCTCCAGGCTCTCGGTGTCACGGAAGATCGAAGAGGAGCTTTCCGGCATCGGAGAGGTCGGACAGCGCGGTCCCCCAGGCGAGATCCAGGCCTTGGTCTCAGTTTCAGCCATATTCTTCTCCTTGGCGATCCAGCGTCAAAAGTCGCTCGTGCGGCGAAGCGGCAATCCCCATTTGCTTCGGGATATTCTCTGCCTGGCTAGCGCGCCTTCAGAGTGTCAGCACCGCCAACATCCCGATCACGTCAGGCATCGGGCTGTGTGGTTTTCACGTTGTAGTTTCCCGCCATCGCGGATCTCATGCAAACGAATTTAATCGGTAATTGAGTGCAATTTTTATGATAGCCGCCTTTGGCGATTTCACTGTCAGTTCGGCCGCCCGAGGAGGCTGCCTTCGTCGAGGCCGCGACCGAAAGGCTTATCCCTGAAGACGACCTCGGCCCCGGTGCCAAGGCGTGCGGCGTGCCGCTCTTCATCGATCATCAGCTTGCCGGCGCCTACGGGCATGCAGGTGGTACATGTAGGGACCATGGGCAAAGGGTGAAGACACACAAAGCTTTCGATCGCGCATGACTCGGGCCGCCCTCTACCGGGCAGCGACCAAGGCAATTGACGACCCCGCGTTGTCATCGCAGGGCGGCAAGCTTTTCGCCGATCTCCCGGCCCAAGCGCAGGATGCGATGCTTTGGATCTCGAAGGCGGGCAAGATCGATCTCGGTGCGTCGGATGCCACGACCTTCTCCAAAAATGCTTTGGCAGAAGCCCCAAGGAGGGGATGTTTTCGGATCTATGGCGGCAACAAGGATATGGCCGGCTAGAAGATGCTCGGCTGCCCGGGCGCGCTACAACTACCTGGATTGGGTCGATCGGCACGGCGAGCACTATGACCAGCCGCCGGTCGGCATCGCGGCTGGCCCGCGTGGAAGCTCTCGGACGACCAGGTCGCCGCGGTGGCGACCTACATCCGAAATGCCTGGGGCAACCAGGCCAGTCCGATTTCGGCAGGCGACGTCAAGTCGCTGCGCGATTCGGTGCAGGCCGTGAACAGCGCTTACTGAATTGGCAGGCCCGAGGAGGTTCCAGCGTGCGTCTCCCATAAAGCGGTTCACGTGCTCGCCAGACGTATGGCGGCGACCGATAGCGGTGGCAGTGTGACTTTGAGGCTCAAGGTACCGGCCTCGCTCTCGGTCGCGACCGGCTCACTGCGAAGTTCCGACACATCGTTGAGCTCATCGACCGTCGCCGGGTCGAGATATTCGGGCTTGCCCATTTCCTCCCAGCGGCGTTTTGCGTTGGCGTGATCGGCGTCGATTTGTTGTACGGAAGCCATCGTGGCTGTCGGCGCAGCTTTCAGCGTGAACGAAACCTCCTCGGTCTCGATCGGATGACGCGGCAGGGCGAAATTCGTCAGCATCAGCGTGGACCCACCGTCATCGCGGATAACCCAGGCATCCACCGTCTCGTGAGCGCCCTCGACAGGCAGCAACTCGGTGCCAACTCCATGCAGCAATTGAAAGGCCCGATAGGCCGGCTTGGCGATGCCGTGGATGTTCAACAATCCAAACCCGCCCTGAAAGGGTATCGAGGGAAAATAGTTCTCCTCGAAAATATCGGAGAACGTCCAGTAACTGTATCCCTGGACCAGCCCGTTTGCTTCCAGCACGGTCTTGACGATGAACGCGGCGGCATAGGGGTCGTCGTGCAAGGGGTCGCGCGGGTTGGACGAGGTGCACCATTCGGTATAATAGAGGGGCACATCGCCCGCCTGCTTGCGCGTGGCGCGCGCTTCGTCGCGCAAGGCGCTGCGCTTGCTCGCGGCGAGCTGCGCTTCGGTGTCATCGCCTGGTTTACCGAAATCATCAGTTGGATAGTGATGCGTGCTGACGAAATCGGCGGGCAGTCCGCTGGTCCGGCAGAAATCCAGGAAATCCCCAATCCAGGCATTGTCGGCCGTTGCCGGGCCGCCGACCCGCAACAACTTGTCGACGCCCTTGATGGCTTCGACGGTGTAGCGATAGAGCTCGAA
>NZ_RZQA01000873.1:0-2567 GCF_004022915.1 Mesorhizobium sp. M7A.F.Ca.US.006.04.2.1 | reverse complement strand
CCGCCGAAATCCCGATGATCGAGGTCGCTGGTCACGAAGGCCATTTCTCGCGCTGCGTGCGCTTCAACGAGATCGACTGGGAAGCGCTGCCACCCGGTGCCAAGAAGGTCAATGAGCGCGTCATGCCCGGCGCGCCGGTGCTCAAGATCGAGGACCTCAGAAAATATTACAGGGTCGGCGGCAGCGAGGTGTTCGGCTCGAGCGAGGGCCGCGTCGTCAAGGCCAACGAGACGATCTCGTTCATGGCGCGCGAATCCGAGACGGTCGCCATCGTCGGCGAATCCGGCTGCGGAAAGTCGACGCTGGCCAAGGTGCTGCTCGGGCTGGAGACGGCAAGTGCCGGCACGGTGACGCTGGGCAACACGGAAATCCAGTCGACGGGGATCGACAAACGGAGCGTCGACACGGTGTCGTCGATCCAGATGGTGTTCCAGAATCCGTTCGACACGCTCAATCCCAGCCATTCGGTCGGTTCGCAGATCATCCGCACGCTGGAGAAGTTCAATGTCGGCAAGACGGTTGCCGATCGCCGCAAGCGCATGCTGGAGCTGCTCGACCTGGTGAAGCTGCCGCGGGCATTCGAAACCCGCAAGCCGCGTCAGCTTTCGGGCGGCCAGAAGCAGCGCATCGGCGTGGCGCGAGCCTTTGCCGGTGACGCCAAGGTGGTGGTGGCCGACGAGCCGGTCTCGGCATTGGACGTGTCGGTGCAGGCGGCGGTGACCGAACTGCTGATGGACATCCAGCGCAAGAACAAGACGACGATGCTGTTTATCAGCCACGATCTGTCCGTCGTTCGCTACATCGCCGACCGCGTCGTCGTCATGTATCTCGGCTACATCGTCGAGCAAGGCACGACCGACCAGATCTTCGCACCACCCTATCATCCCTATACCGAGGCGCTGCTGTCGGCGATTCCGATCGCCGACACGAGTGTCGTGAAGAAGCACATCGTGCTGGAAGGCGACATCCCGTCGGCGATGAACCCGCCATCCGGGTGTCCGTTCCAAACCCGTTGCGGCTACAAGAAGCTGGTGCCGGACAATCTCTGCGAGACCAAGGTGCCGCCGGTCAAGCATCTCGGCGACGGTCATATGAGCCTGTGCTGGCTCTCCGACGACGTGCTGGCCAAGATGGAGCCCGTGATCAAGTTCGACAAGGAACACGCCGCGCACGAAGGTATGCCGGACGACGCGCCGCATGGCGATGGCCCCGGTTTTGCTGGCACCCCACCAAAGCGTCCGCGCGGTAAAAGGCCGAGCTGACCGTCCGAAGATCGAGATCAACGATGCGGCAAGGTCAGTTCCCGCACTCGCTCAACTGCTGGGCATAGTCCCGCGCCATCTTGTCGGTGGCCCGGGCATAGCCCTGCACACCGGCATCGCCCCTGTTGCCGCGGCCATAGGCGGTCCAGCCGAGATAGTAGGCAAGGTAGAGATTGTAGGTGTCGTTGCGGGCGACGCCGTAGGTGTCAGATGTCTTGGAATGATACCAGCCGACGAAATCGACCGCATCGGCGAATTTCGTCCGCCGCGCCGCCCAGTTGCCGGTCTCGCGCTGATATTGCGACCAGGTGCCGTCCAGCGCCTGCGAGAAGCCGGTGGCCGTGGAGACGTGCTTCCACGGAATGAAGCCGAGCAGCTTGGTACGCGGCGGCCTTGCATTGCTCTTGAAGCCCGATTCCTTGCGCACCGTCGCCATCAGTACGGGAACGGGGATGCCATATTTCTGTTGGGTGCGCTCGGCGGCAGACTGCCAGTTGTCGAACCAGCCGTCATTCTGGTCGAAGACGGCGCAGACATTGTTGATGTGGCTGGGCGGCGTGGCGCAGGCCGAAAGCGCCAGCAACACGCAAACCGCACCAATTTTACTAAAACTCGAACTACGCATCGGCAGAGCAATAGGCCGAAATCATAAAGGGAATCTTGCAGCGTCCATTAACGCTTCGCCCGAGCGGTCGCTCGAGGAAATCCCATATCAACAATCCGACATATTTCGTCGTATTCTATAAATGGATACTGCGGAGATGCCGCCGTGGCTAAAATCACGCCCGCAAACGGCGTATTTATGACAGCTTACCTGGTTTGCCGGGGCTTTGATGCCAGGCATGAACGAACCAAGACGCAAACGCGGCGCCGAGCGCACCAGCAATCGGGGGCCATCGGCCATTCCGCAACTGCCGCTCAGGCGGGTGACCAATCCCTATCCGCCAATGGCCATGCTGTCGCCCGATCAGATCGAGCAGATCCATCAGGCGTCGATGCACATATTGGAGAATTTCGGCATCGAGGTGATGAGCCCGCGGGCGTTGTCGCTGTTCGAGAAGGCCGGCGCCAGGGTCGACCATGCCTCAGCGAATGTCCGCATCGATCGCGGCCTGATCGAAGACGTGCTGAAGACCACGCAGCCCAGCTATGTGTTGACGCCGCGCAACCCGGCCAACGCGGTTCATCTGGGCGGCAACACCATTAATTTCACCCTCGTTGCCGGGCCGCCCAATGTCCATGACATGGAGCGCGGCCGCCGCGCCGGCAATTTGCGCGACTATTCGGATCTCACACGGCTGGCGC
>NZ_RZQA01000872.1:0-2595 GCF_004022915.1 Mesorhizobium sp. M7A.F.Ca.US.006.04.2.1 | reverse complement strand
ACCCGGACGTGCGTTTCGCCGTCGCCAAGAAGATCGTCGAGCGCTGCGCCGATTTCGGCATTCCGGCGCATGACGTCGTCGTCGACCCGCTGGTCATGCCGATCGGCGCGCTGGGCGATGCCGGCCGCCAGGTCTTCGCGCTGCTGCGTCGCCTGCGTGAAGAGCTCAAGGTCAACACCACCTGCGGCCTGTCCAACATCTCTTTCGGCCTGCCGCATCGCCACGGCATCAACGCCGCTTTCATCCCGATGGTGATCGGCGCCGGGATGACCTCGGCCATCATGAACCCGGTGCGGCCGCAGGAAATGGAAGCCGTGCGCGGGGCCAATGTGCTGAACGGCACCGACGAGAACTGCACCAACTGGATCCGCACCTACAAGGATTACAAGCCGGCCGAAGGCGGCCAGGCCGTTGCCGCCCCGACGCAAGTCAATGCGCCGGGCGACGGCGCCGGCAATGGCGGTCGCCGCCGTGGCGGCCGTGAAGCCCGGATGGGCCGAGGGTAAGCGCGCAATCGTGAATTCACCTGCAAACATCACCGACCCGCTCGTGCTGTTCATGCCGTCGGGCAAGCGCGGGCGGTTTCCTGTCGGCACCCCGGTGCTCGATGCCGCGCGCCAGCTCGGCGTCTATGTCGAAAGTGTGTGCGGCGGACGCGCCACTTGCGGGCGTTGCCAGATCGAAGTGCAGGAAGGCAATTTCGCCAAGCACAAGATCACCTCCTCCAACGACCACATCACGCCCAAGGGCGCCAAGGAAGAGCGCTATGAGCACGTCCGCGGCCTACCCGAACGGCGTCGCCTCTCCTGCTCGGCACAAATCCTCGGCGATCTCGTCATCGACGTGCCGCAGGACACCGTCATCAACGCGCAGACCATCCGCAAGGATGCCGACACCAGGGTCATCGCCCGCGATGCGGCGATCCGTATGTGCTATGTCGAGATCGAAGAACCCGACATGCACAAGCCGCTTGGTGATCTCGACCGGCTGAAGATCGCGCTGATGCACGATTGGGGTTTGAAAAGCCTCGATTTCGATTTTTATCTGCTGCCGCAGGTGCAAGGCATCCTGCGCAAGGGCAACTGGACCGCGACCGCCGCCATCTACAAGGATGCCGACTCTGAGACAGCGCGCGTCGTAGCACTTTGGCCCGGCCTCAAGAACGAAGCCTATGGGCTGGCCTGCGATATCGGCTCGACCACCATCGCCATGCATCTGGTGTCGCTGCTGTCGGGCCGCGTCGCCGCCTCGTCGGGCACCTCGAACCCGCAGATCCGCTTCGGCGAGGATCTGATGAGCCGCGTCTCCTATGTGATGATGAACCCGGACGGCCGCGAGGGCATGACGGTCGCCGTGCGCGAGGCGATCTCGGGTCTCGTCGACAAGGTCTGCGCCGAAGGCAATGTCCAGCGCAACGACATCCTGGACAGCGTCTTCGTCGGCAATCCGATCATGCACCATCTGTTCCTCGGCATCGATCCGACCGAGCTTGGCGGTGCCCCCTTCGCGCTCGCCGTTTCGGGCGCGGTGCACATCAAGGCATCCGACATCGGCCTCAAGCTCAACCAGGGCGCCAGGCTCTATATGCTGCCTTGCATCGCCGGCCATGTCGGTGCGGATGCGGCGGCGGTGACGCTGTCGGAAGGCCCGCATCGCCAGGACGAGATGATGCTGATCGTCGATGTCGGCACCAATGCCGAGATCGTGCTCGGCAATCGCCAGCGGGTGGTTGCGGCCTCCTCGCCCACCGGCCCTGCCTTCGAGGGCGCCGAAATCTCCGGCGGCCAGCGAGCAGCGCCGGGCGCCATCGAGCGCGTGCGCATCGATCCCGATACGCTTGAACCGAAATACCGCGTCATCGGCTCTGAACTGTGGTCCGACGAGCCGGGCTTCCTGGAAAGCGTCCAGGCGACCGGCGTCACCGGCATCTGCGGCTCCGGCATCATCGAAGTGGTGGCGGAGATGTATCTCGCCGGCATCATTTCCGAGGACGGCGTCATCGACGGCGGGCTTTCGGCGCGCTCGCCACGCGTTACGGCCAACGGCCGCACCTTCTCCTATGTGCTGAAGGACGGCTCCGCCGCATTGACGGAAGATGGGCCGAAGATCACCATCACCCAGACCGATGTGCGCGCCATCCAGCTTGCCAAGGCAGCGCTTTATGCCGGCACCAAGCTGTTGATGGAAAAGCAGAACACCGAGCATGTCGACCGCATCCATTTCGCCGGCGCCTTCGGCTCCTTCATCGATCCGAAATACGCCATGGTGCTGGGCCTGATCCCGGATTGCGACCTCGACAAGGTCTCGGCGGTCGGCAACGCCGCCGGTGCCGGCGCGCGCATGGCGCTGCTCAATCGCGGCTACCGCCGCGAGATCGAGGACACGGTCAGCAAGATCGAGAAGATCGAGACGGCGCTGGAACCGAAATTCCAGGAGCATTTCGTCTACGCCATGGCGCTGCCCAACAAGGTCGATCCGTTCCCGAAACTGTCGGCAGCGGTGAAACTGCCGCCGCGCAAGACGGTCAGCGAGGATGGCGTTGCCGGCGACGCCGCTCCGCGCCGGCGTTCGCGCGAAGGCCACGAGGGGCGGAGG
>NZ_RZQA01000871.1:0-2598 GCF_004022915.1 Mesorhizobium sp. M7A.F.Ca.US.006.04.2.1 | reverse complement strand
GTGCCGCATTGAGCGCTTCGGCATACCGCATCATGGCCATGTCAGTGTGCCTCGCTGTAGGGGTTGCAGGCTTCGTCGAGCGAGAATTCGGGCATCGGGTCGGAGAGGGCCGCCGCGAATGCCTCGTCGACCTCAGCTCTGGCCGCCACCTCGATTGCCGCGAGTTTCGCCTCGCCGACGTCGCCCAAAAGCGCCTTGCGCGAGACGAGCAACGGGTCACGTTCCTTCCAGGCCGCAATATCCTCCGGCTTCTGATAGCCGCCCATGTCGGAAGTGGAGAAACCTTCGACGCGGTAGGTCTTGCATTCGACCATGCCGGGGCCTTCGCCGCGCCTGGCGCGCTCGACCATGGCCGACACGGCGCGGTAGACAGCCACCGCGTCATTGCCGTCGACGATCTCGGCCGGCATCGCGTAGCCGGCGGCGCGGATCGACAGGTCCTCGACCGGCGACTGGACTTCTGAGGGAACGGTCAGGCCGAACTGGTTGTGTTCGAGCACGAAGACGACCGGCAATTTCCACAGCCCCGCCATGTTCATGGCTTCGTGGCAGATGCCGGTTTGCGCGGCGCCGTCGCCAAAGACGCACATGGCGACATTGCCGGTGCCGAGGATCTGCATCGACAGCGCCATGCCGGTGGCGGCTGGAATGCCTGCGCCGACAATGGCATTGCCGCCGATCACGCCCTTTTCGGCATCGGCCACAAGCATGTGGCCGGCGCGCCCGCCGCAGGCACCGGTGGCCCGCCCGAAGATCTCGGCCACCACCGGGTGTACGGCCATGCCCTTGCCGATATAGACCGCGTGGCCACGATGGGTGGTGGCGACCTTGTCGCCGGCCTCCAGCACGGCGGTCGCGGCGACGCCGACGGCTTCCTGGCCATCGCAGCGATGGATCGGACCGCGCGTGCGTCCTTCCTTGTGAAGCGCCCCAAGGCCCTCTTCGAGATGCCGCACCAGCAGCATCCGGCGATAGATTTCCAGATGTTGTTCGACGGAAGGAGTGTTTTTCACCGATATCCCCGAGTTCGTGCCGAAATTAAATACAAAAGTGTCGACACTTTGCAAGCGCTTCTGCAAGATAGGGCAAAACAAGTTTGTGAAAAGGGGATAGATCATGCGTTTGGAGGGCAAGGCGGCCATCGTCACCGGAGCCAGCGCCGGTATCGGCGCGGCCGTCACGGAACTGTTTGCGAAGGAGGGCGCGCGCGTTCTGGTCGTCGATCGCGACGGCGCGCGGGCCGGCGAGGTGGCCGGCAGGACCGGAGCGCTGGCCTGGGAGGCGGACGTCTCGGACGAAGTCTCCGTGGCGACGATGGTGCGCCGCGCGCAAGAGGCCTTCGGCGGGTGGACATTCTGGTCAACAATGCCGGTTACGGCATACGCGGTTCGGTTGTCACCACCGCGGCGGCGGATTGGGACGCGCTCATGGCCGTGAACCTCAAGGGCGTCTTTCTCTGCTCCAAATATGTCATTCCCGTCATGGCCGCGGGCGGCGGCGGGGTGATCGTGAACACCGCTTCCAACGTGGCCCATGTCGGACTTGCCGATCGGGCGGCCTATGTCGCCTCCAAGGGCGGCGTCGCGGCGCTGACGCGTGCCATGGCGCTTGACCATGTTGCGGACAAGATCCGCGTCAACGCCGTGGCACCGGGTGTGACCTGGTCGAGCTATTTCGAAACCATGCTGGAAACCCATCCCGATCCTCAGGGGTTTGTCGCGGCATTGAACGCGCGCTCACCGATGAATCGCGTCGCGCAGCCGGTTGAAATCGCAAATGCAATCCTGTGGCTCGCCAGTGACGAATCCTCTTTCGCCACCGGCTCGATCCTGACGGTCGACGGCGGCATGACCGCCTGGTAAGGCACGCCCCTGTCGTTGCGTAAGACGAAGCCTGCCCGTTTCAGGCAACGGGCCGGATGGAACGCAGGGCACGCAGCATCTCGTCGAGGTCGGCGCAGGGCAGGCAGCCTAGGTCTGCTATATCCTTGGTCACGTCGACCGGCAGGCCCGAATTGGACTCCTTGGGCACTTCGTTCAATCGTCCGCCGATGAGCACCGGCAAGGCAAGTCCGCGTGCCGCCATCGCTGCTTTCACCGCCTGTGCATAACGCAGCGCCACGCCATTGTAAGTGCTGACGGCGATCGCATCGGCCCCGGTTTCGGCGGCGCGGGCGACGAGTGTTTCCGGGTCGACGGCCACACCGGCATCGGCGATGACGATGCCCAGGCCTTCAAGCGCCTGTTCGACGAGATATTTTCCGTGCTCATGCACGTCGGTCGTGCCGATGCAGACGGTCAGGGGTCTAGGGCTTTCCAGCGGCTTTTGCGTCGCGACCCAGGCGACGGCCTTGTGGTTGAGCTCGCGCGCCCATTCGGCATGGATCAGCGGCGTGCGTCCGCGGATGCCGTCCGCGCCCGGGCCGAACAGCGCCTCCATGCGCTTCGGCCCCATGCGGCGGATGGCGAACATCAGCGCGGCCGGGTCTTCGGTATCCACCCCGCGCTCGGCCAGCCCTTTCATGACGGCACCGGCAAAGCGACGCCCGCCTTCGACCAGCACATCGGCCATCGCCTCCACCCTGGCCCAGTCGAAGAC
>NZ_RZQA01000870.1:0-2602 GCF_004022915.1 Mesorhizobium sp. M7A.F.Ca.US.006.04.2.1 | reverse complement strand
CCGCCGCCGGCTACAACTTCTCCCTCCTGCTCAGGTGGCTGAAGGGGTTTTTGTCGCTCTTGATTGCCCTGCTTCAAATCCGGCCGAAGCCGGTCGCCGCTTAGGGCTCGGATTGTTCACGGTCGACGATTTGATGCGGTAGTCGCCTATGAGCGGTCAAAACGAACGCAGCTGGTTCGCCGATCGACCAAACGGCGAGCGCACTGTGCTTTGCTCAGACCGCCACCGAGTGCCTCGCCGTTCCCCCTTTGAAATATGTATCGAACTTGGCCGCGATGGTTCGAATGAAGGGGCGACTTTCAGTCCGTACGAGGAAACTGTCACCATCGAATTCAAGCGCTCGGGCAGGATCGTGGAGTGCGATGGACCTCGAGCGATGAAGGAGCTGCTCGCCGGCTTTGCCGAACCGCTCCACCAGGTCGACTGCCGAGAAGGCAAAATCACACATCAGCCGCTCGATGATCCAGCCACGGACGCGATCGTCGTCGGAAAGGGCAACGCCGCGGACGGCAGCCAACCCGCCATCCGCAACCATGCGCCCGTACCCGGCAGTCGAAGCCATGTTCTGCACGTAGCCTTGGCGAAAACGACCGATGGACGAAGGGCCAAGTCCGATCAGTGTCGGGCAGCGATCCTCAGTGTAGCCCTGAAAATTGCGATGCAAAACCCCTGCGCGGGCCGCTATGGCCAGCGCATCGTCGGGCTTCGCGAAATGATCGAGTCCTATTGCCTCATATCCCTTGGCGACAATTGCCCGCGCCGCGAGTTGAGATTGGGCGAAACGCTCAGTGGGACTCGGCAGCCATGCCTCGTCGATCATCGTCTGATGCTTCTTGAACCAGGGCACATGTGCGTAGCCGAACAGGGCCATCCGGTCTGGCTCCAAGGTCAGTGCCTGCGCCACCGTGGAACAGATCGTCTCGCGTGTCTGATTCGGGAGCCCGTAGAGCAGGTCCAGATTGACCGATTCGACGCCCCGCGAACGAACCCCGTCGACGACTGCCTTGGTCTGCAAAAAACTCTGCTCACGATTAATTGCTTTTTGCACTTGCGGATCGAAATCCTGCACGCCGAGGCTCGCCCGCGTTACGCCGATTTGAGCAAGTGCATCAAGGCGCGCCTTGTCCATGTCGTTGGTTTCGATTTCGATGCTGACCGTAGCATCCGGGAGAAGGTCGAAGCTGTCCCGCAAGGCCGCTCCAAGAGCAACCATATCATCGGGCCTCAGAATAGTTGGCGAACCGCCACCGAAGTGGATTGCACGGACATGTGCCTTGCCGCTCACCAGACCGGCAATCGTGACGATTTCGGCATTCAGCGAGCGCAGATAAGCGGCCACCGGCTCATATTGGTGCGTCTGCTTGGTGTGGCAGGCGCAGAACCAGCAGAGCTTGTCGCAGTAAGGAATGTGCAGGTACAGCGAGATTTCGTCGCCGCTTTCCAGCGTCTCCAACCAGCCACGGTAAATGGCAGCATCGATCCCCGAATGGAAATGCGGCGCCGTCGGATAGCTGGTGTAGCGTGGGACGTTCTCGCTGAGTTTGACAGCTATTTCCGATTGCATCTCGCGTTCACCGTGTTGCCCGCCGGAACACTGCACGCATCGCTGAAGCAGACCCTGATCTCGATCAGCCGCGCTCATGGACAAACCGCCGCAGGATTTCTCTACCCTGGATGGGTATCCTGCCGGCAGTTAGGATCGGGTAAGGCGAACGCATGACCTTTCGGCAAGACATTCATAGTTCCGGCATTCCTGTTCTTTGCTTCCCTTGCGAGGCACGGCGTCGCGGTGTCTGCGGTGCGCTCGATCCAGACAATTTGGTTGGGCTCGCCAAGACTTGCTCGCGTCGCCGGATCGAGTCAGGAATGGAGTTGACCGGCGAGGCACAGAACGTCGACAGCTACTCCAACGTGCTTTCAGGCGTGGTAAAGCTATCAAAGAGCCTGTCGGATGGGCGCCAGCAGATCGTCGGTCTCCAGTTTGCACCGGATTTTCTGGGACGTCCTTTCAAGGAGGAAAGCTCGATCAATGCGGAAGCGGCAACAGCAGTCACGCTGTGTTCGTTTCCGCGAGCGGCCGTCGAACGGATGATGAAGGCGTCACGGGAATTCGAGCATCGCCTGCTCAAACAGACGCTGAATGAACTCGATGAGGCGCGCGAGTGGATGGTGACGCTGGGGCGCAAGACAGCTCCGGAAAAGGTGGCGACTTTTCTCCTCATGATGGCCCGGAATATCGATTCCAGTCTCGATGCGGCTTCCGGGTCGGCCTCCTTCGATCTGCCGCTGACGCGTGCCGAAATGTCTGATTTCCTTGGAATCACCAGCGAGACCGTGAGCCGCCAACTGACGCGATTGCGGGCTGACGGGGTGATTCGGATTGAGAACGCACGCCATGTGACGGTGGACAGCATAAGCCGTCTGGAGAAGCGCTGTGGCGGCGGACGCGAGCGGCCCTAAGCGGCGAGGCCATGTCGCATGACTCCGGGGCGGGCCGTGTTTGCCTTTTAATGCGATGTCGCCGCGCCTTCGACGAAGCGGCGTCACGGTTGTCGAGACAAACAGCTTTCGGGCTTTGATAGGAACGTGACCAATCGCCAGG
>NZ_RZQA01000086.1:0-11927 GCF_004022915.1 Mesorhizobium sp. M7A.F.Ca.US.006.04.2.1 | reverse complement strand
CTCGATCACCACCTGGTCGGCTGGCTTGTCTTCGCGCATGCCCTCAAAGCTTGGATGCCGCAAGCTGCCGTCCGGTGTCACTTCGGCATAGGTGACTTCGGCGACAAGCTCGGGCTTCACCCATCGGGCACGGCGGGCAATGTCTCTCGGAACAGAAACAAAAGGCGGTTTCTCAATACGGCGTTTCTCGAGCTTCGCCACGATGTCCTTGCGCATCGCCGCGGTGAACCCCGTGCCGACACGGCCGCGATAGATGAGTTTGCCATTGTCGTAAGTGCCGAGGATAAGCGAGGCCATGCCATGTCCTGTGTCACTCGGGCGATAGCCGCCGACAACGAATTCCTGTCGCTTCGTGCACTTGATCTTGAGCCAACTCCTGGTGCGATCGCCTACGTAGGAGCTGTCGGCGCGTTTGGCGATGATACCTTCGTGGCCGCCCTCGCACATGGCGTCGAACACCCTTTTGCCCTGGTCGACGATGTGGCTGGAGAATTGCAGGCAGTCGTCTGGCAGGCGAGTGCCCAGCAGGGACTCCAGCCGCTCCTTGCGCGCGAGGAGCGGCTGGTTCGACAGATCTTGGCCATCCAATTCAAGCAGGTCGAAGGCGTAGAATTTGAGCGGCAGACCCGCGGCAATGCCGGTTTTCAGCATGGAGAAGTTCGTGCGGCCCTGGCTGTCGATGGCGACGATCTCACCGTCGATCAGCACCGCGCCCTTTGTCAGTCTCTGAAGCGGCGGCAGGATGACCTTGAACTGTCGGGTCCAGTCGTGGCCATTGCGGGTATAGACGACGACGTCCGAGCCGGAGATGGCGACTTGGGCACGATAGCCGTCGAACTTCATCTCGAAAAGCCAATCCCCGCCCACCGGTATTTGGTCTGTCAATGTGCAGAGCTGGAACGACCGAAACCCCGGCAGCGGATATGCAGGGATAGATTCTGAGTCTCTGCGCCGTGTGCGCCTTTTGCTGATGCTTAGGGTGCCATCTACAGGCGACATGCGGAACTCGGTTACATAGTCCGATTCAATACCCTGCCCCGCGGTTCGGTTCCATCCCCAAGCATCTACGCGCCGGCGACCGTCGGCGCTCTAAGGAAGAACGGCGTATAAGCCGCAGTCCTGCGCGCGTCCGCAACAGCGGCATTGTCGCGCGCTGGACGGAGGAAATTCGCCCCCGCCGCGGGCGGTGAACGGGACAGCCGTAGGAGCGTCAGCATAGCGCCGGCCGCAGGACGGGACGCGGGACCGACTGTCCCCGTCCGCGGCGGTCCGTATGGTTTGCGTTCAGGATATGGATGCGACCGGCATCGTTCGCGCGCATCGGCGACGCTAGGATTGGCCGGTACAGTGGCATTGCCTGATGAATCACTCAGGTTGTGCTCCCTTCGGCTCTCCTCAATTGCGTGGCAGCTTGTGAATTTCAAGACGGACAGGCCCGCCCCTGTCACAACTCGTGCAGAAAAGCGCTCGCTCGACAGAGCTGAACAGGGCGCCTTTTCCATAGCGCTGGATGAGCCCGGCAGGCTTTACCGTCGCGTGGTGCGAGCAGGATCTGCACTAAGCCCGCAACACATGCCATTCGCGAAGATCGCCGAGCGCCACATCGAAGCCGGCATGGACGCTGCCATCGATGATGGTCTGTGACGGGATCTTCACCTCGCCCGGCGTAAGGATTTTCTCCATCACATGCCGACTGTTGTAGTGGATCAGCAACATGCCCGGCCGGCGCCGGATGGCAGCTTGCCAGGCTGCCTGACTCACAGTTGGATCGGGAGAACGCGAAATGGTCTCTGACAAAGCCTGCTCCTCGCGATCCCAGACCTCGATCCGAAAATTGTCTTCCGCTGTCTTTGCCATAGCTTCGCCGGCCAGCGGCGCGAGTGACGCCGAGCCATGGTCCCTTGCTGCTCCAGATCAAGCTGAAATAAGGAACATATTCCTCTCTCGTCAAGAGCATACCGATAGCTTCTTTCCTGATGCTAGGCAATCGAGGTCTGCGGCCCGCGCCAATGGCGCGGGCGGCAAAAATCTCAGGCTGAGTAAAAATGGCCGGAACTGCATTGCGGCTCCGGCCATTGGCGAGCCTAAACCACGGGACCCCTCATCACCCAACCCGGGGCATTCGCTGTGTCCGTCTCGGATACCTGCGGTTTAGACCCTGCCAACCGGCGTAAGTTGTTGTGTCCGCGTCATGGCGGGAGGCGAGAACGCACCACTGCGTTGGCAGTCGGCCCCCCACGGCCGCGTTTTCAAGATCCAGCGAGGACGCCGAGCCTGTCCATCGCGGGTGCAAGACCTTTCAACGATACGGACAGCGCCACGTCCTTTTGATCGGCGCTTTTAACCTTGATCTTCAGCACCGAGCCCGCCCGCAATGCGGCTACTGTCCGTTCATCGAGGGTGAGCGGCATGATGCAGCCAGCCGCAGGCAGGTCGAGAACCGCAGTGGTTCCAGCGGTTGGCCGTCGTCGATCTGCAGCGCACGTTCTTAACGCTGGAAAGTTCCTGATGGAATAGCCGCTATTTCCTGGGATCCACATCAGACCCCGCCCCTGCCTCGATTGCCTCTACTTTGTTATGTCGTTCGACGATGGATGATCTCTTCAATAAGTTTCGCGTCAGCTTCGTATTCCGCGGCCCGCGCAGCCATTTGGCTGGCCAAGCTATGTCTTTCACGAGCGGCTTCGCGTTTTGCGGTTCGTTTCGCTAACTCGGCTCGCTGCTGGTGCGCTCTTAGAAGGCTCCAAAGAGCCTGTTCCGCATCGTCCGCTTGAGCCTGCATCAAAACGTCTGCTCCGAACGCATGTCCGGTGTGACAACGGTAGCGGGTGATCGGCCCGTCTTCGATCTCCCAAAGTGGTCCGTGACATTCTGGGCAGACAAATGTCGAGGGGGTGCCAAGCTGGCCTTCTGTCTGTTCCATTGTGCCGTGCTCCTGAGCAGCAATCGCAGCCTCGAGGCGGATGACAGGCGGGATTTCTGGTGTCGGCCCTGCCAGTTCGGAAGCAAGCCTGCGCAACAGGCCAGGCATTTCGGAGAGGGCGACGCAATGGTTGACTTCCACATTCTGCAAGGCGCTCAGCGGCATACCGGGTACTGCAGCGTCGTCGGGATCCTGGACCACGCTGACGCCGCCGCAAGTCTTGATGGCGCGGAGGCCCGCGGTGCCGTCGGAGAGGTTGCCTGTGAGCACGACCCCAATTACGCTGCCACCAAAGCTGCAGGCCGCCGATCGGAAGAGGGGGTCGATGGCGGGGCGCGCCAGATTCTCCCGCGGCCCGCGTCGCAGCAGCATGTGATCGTCATGTAAAAGCAGGTGAGCTCCGGGCGGTGCAACGAAGATGTGCCCATTTTCAACCGCCATGCCGCTTGCGGCATTCGCTACGGGCATGTTGGCAGCGCGACCGAGAATGTCGCCGAGGTAACTCGTGGGGCCGACGTGCTGTACGATGAGGAGGGCCGCCGGAATGTCCGGCGGGATATCGCGGACAAGTCTCTTCAGCGCGTCGACGCCCCCCGCCGAGGCTCCGATTGCGACAATGCACCGGTTCTCGCAACCGTAGGCACGCATCTTCTCCGACTGCCCCGCATGTTCCGACTCTGATCGTGGTGCGGCGGTGGCCATATGTGCTTCACCCACTCAGCAAATAGCGAGCACTCCGGCCAGTCCGCTGCTGCCAGTCGGATGCCCTGCTTTCGTCGTTAGCTTCCTGACCCCGAACATAGTTGCCCGCAATGACGTCAGCTCCAAACTAACGCTTACGTGCGCGTTTGACAGCAGCCTCGGCCACGGCCGGCGCCTCCTGAATGCTTGCCGCGCCGCCAAAATCCGCGTTCTTGGTTCGGCCAGCTCCCGGACCGGCACCTAGATCAGCGCCCGTGATCGGATCGGAAGCCGGATCGGAAAGAGTACGGTCGGCCATCTTGGCCACCACCTTCATGTCCTTGGCCCCCAGCTTGACAGTTGCCAGGCCGTCTCCGCCGTCGACGGGCATCACCTCTTCAAGGTTATCGATCCGATCCCACTCTTCGCCGGAGTTCCAGGGCCCGGTGATATCGCCGTCGCCTTGAGAGGTGTTGACGTACATGCTGGCGTATTTCTCTACGCCCGGGAGCTTGCCTGACGGGAAATTGTTTTCGATCGCGTAAAGCGCTTTTTCAAATGACTTCTGGTGCGCAATCTCGCGCGTCATCAGGAAGCCGAGCGCGTCCTTGATGCCGGGGTCGTCGGTGATGTTGATGAGGCGTTCGTAAACGATCTTGGCGCGAGCTTCGGCGGCGATATTCGATCGCAGGTCCACCGTAGGCTCGCCGCGCGAGTCGACATAGGCGGCGGTCCAGGGAACGCCGGCTGAGTCGCAAAGCGCGGGAGCGCCGCCGAACAGAATCGATTCCTTGGCCGTTGTACCGCTGGCGCCGATCATCAGGTAAAGGTCCGCTTCCTTCATTTGGCCCTCGGCAAGTTGTGCCTTGAGCCCCTTGTTCAGCATGGTGACGATCGATCCCACCACTTCGAGGTGGCTGAGTTCCTCGGTTGCGATGTCGAGCAACATGTCGCGACGCCCAAGATCGTCTTCGCCGAGCCCTTGCGTGAAATAGCGCATCGCTGCGGCCAGCTCGCCGTCGGCGCCGCCGAATTGTTCCATGATCATGCACGCCAGTCTGGGGTTTGGCTCCGAGACACGGACGGTGTATTGCAGGCGCTTGTTGTGCATGAACATTGACATTCCTCCGGGTGCGTTGGCATGCCCAACTCATGCTTCGGAGGAATGTTCCATATCTGCTCGAAGCCGCGCTATCGCGGGCTCTATGTCGATGGGCGCAAATGCCAAAGCCTATAGCCTCAGCGGCTTGCAGGACAAGAGCAGCCGGAGCGCCCTCGTGAATGAGCGACGCAAAGCGGAGAAGTCATACCTTACGGCTCGGTTGAGTGTCCATTTGTAGCCAGGCGCTCAAGCACCTTCCGGGATTCTTCGATTTTCTGTCGCGTCGCTTGAATGGTCGCTTGTAAGTCTTCCAAATGCGCATCAGCCCGCCGCTGGAACATACGTGCGCTTTCGATGACATCGCTCGGCTTCGACGGGATCATTGCTATCACTCCGTTGGCGGAACTGAACCTGTCTCAGCGTCCGGATACGTCGCCGTTGTTCAGATAGATCAAAGAAGAAAAGCGCCAGTGACTCTCTCGTCTTTAAGGAGAAGTTCCTGATACAGTTTTTATCGGGCAACTCCTGTGTCCATCGGCAACGGGTTCACCCCGCAGATCGAAGCCGATGGCCTTCCCTTGTCCTGCCTAGGCGTGAACAATCAGGCCGACCAGATCCTCATCGCTGCACTCGCAGGCAGGGAGCCGATTTCGGATGTCGGCTATCACAACGGACGTCGAGATAATGTCGCTGCTGCGGTAACCAGAAAGCCACATCAGATTTGGACCTATAGGTTTCGAGGCTGGCAGCTTTCTCTTGAATGAAGTTGCGCATGCTGTTGCCCCACCATAGTTGAGAGTTCCCGACGCCTGGAGCTCAACAATTGCTTACTGAGCTTTAATTGCGTTAGGGCAGCGCTGTCGACGTTAAAAGCGGTCCTTGGTACGGTTGCAGACACTGTTTCCCATCCTACATCCCTATAGCGGCCGGACTGCCGCTGGCGGAGACACCGGTTGCCACGCTTTTTCTTGCACCTTGTCCTAGCCGGACGTCGGCGGCCTGATCCGGAGGGTAGTGAGCTCCCCGACAACGAAAGCGCCGTTCGCGAAGCGATTTGGGCAGCCAAGGACCTGATGGCCGAGGAATTGCGCGCTGGCAAACCGTTGATAAGTGATGCCGCGTTTGAGGTCGCGCTCGACGACGGGACGGTCATCGCAACCGTCACCTTCGTTGCCGCCGCCGACTATGGCTAGATTTTACCGAGCAGCCGCTCATATTCATGTTCCGGCTCGCTATAGGTGCCGTCGGCGATCTGAAACAGGCCATCGCGATCGCGGATAAGGATCTCACCTCGGTTTGCCCTGATCAGGCCCTTGCCTTCAAGTTCCTGAAGGGCGACGGTCACGCCAGGTCGCCGCACACCGAGCATAACAGACATGAACTCATGGGTGATCGCAAACCTGTCATTCCTTACCCTGTCCTGGCACATCAGCAGCCAGCGCGCCAAGCGTTCATCCAATTTCGATCGGGCATTCACCAGGGCGGTGTAGCTGGTTTGGATGAAGAGCGTTTGCACATAGAGAAGCAGCAGGGCCTTAAGCGTCGTGCTTTCTGACATGGCTGCGGATAATGCCAATGCAGGAATCTGGAATCCGTCCCCGGCGATCTGCATGTAGGTATCATGTGCGGCGCGATTGCCGCCAAGCACCAACAGTGCGCCGGTCATGCCTTCCAGACCGATGAGGCCCACCTCGGTATCGCGGCCTTTCGGGAACTTGGCAACCACCGAAGCGATGCCGCTTTCCAGAAAATAGACGTATTCGATGGGGGCCTTCGCGGTCTCAAGCGGAGTGCGCAATGGCAGATCCACCCGTTTAAGATGTCGCTCAAGTAGGTCCAGGTCAACGGGAGAAAGCCGCTTCAACAGGGCATTACGGCAACTGTTGTTTGGCTGGTTAGACATAACTCCACCCTCCATAGGGCAAGAGCTCTGTGATCTCCCAGCCGTTCGCGCCCGTGAAAACGTGCGAACGATAGGTCATATATAGGTTCTGCTGGTCACAACACCTAATCACGTTAGGCATTATGGCCGGGCACCGGACTTTTCCGCCGCGCGCGAAAAGGGGAATTCTAGAACAAGGACCTCGCGCTCATCGAAGATTTCGAAGACATCGCCGGTTAGGACCGGCTTGCCGGCCAGTAATCCCTCAGCCAAGATCTCCTTGGCCGAAGCCATGGCATCGTCTTCTACGTCTTGCAAGTTTGCGAACTCCTGCCCCTCTGGATCCTGGAGGAGCTGCCCGTCCCGGGTTCGAATGTGAAAGAAGAATCTGGGCATGGCTGCTCCACCTTTTTCGACTTTTAAATGCAGCACGCTTGATGAATAGCGTCGGAAACGTACCAAGCGGGGATATCCACGTGGGCGCCTGACCTGGCTAATCAGTTGCTCAGCGGAGGCTTTGCGTTGAGCTCGACCTGCCAAACCGGACGCCGATGCCATGCGCGATGGCGCTGGCGGCTATCAGTTCGGGAGTAACTGTCGAATGGCGGCTTCTGCCATGGAGGTCGAAATGACCTCATGGCGCCTTTTCCTCGTTTCGACATATTCTTCGACGAGCATTTTCAGGCGTCTTGCTGCCATATCGTCTGCAAACATCGGGTTGCTCCCGTCGGTTGACGGCCGCGTTGGTTCGCGCGTCATATTTCGATCGGTGAACCCGCGACACGAACGTTCTCGGTGAGCAAAGCTGCTGCTGAGTGATTTGTTCCGGCAGTCCGAGGACTTGGTTATTCCCAGACAATTGGCTGGTCGGTGCGTGGTCACAGCGGCACCGGGGTAGCTCCGCCTCTCCCCGCTATTAGGGTATCAGATCCAACATTCGAAGCGGCAAATATCAGCCGGCGCCGGCCGTGCGCCCAAGCGCATTACTTGAATGGCGGACAAGCGGTTTATGGTGGCAATGGGCTTTGAATGCCGCCGGAGGAGACCGTGCAGGGCAAAAGGCAGTCGAGAATGACTATCCTTGAGGTCGCCGATTTTGCAGCCAGGCACGGCCTCACGGAGAAGTCTGCTAAAATTGTTCTGATGATCAACGGCCCGTCCAAAGCGAGGTGCGACCCCGCAGGTGCTGCATTCAAGGTCGCCCTTATTCAGAGAGTAACGAAAAATCTGTCGGATCGCCTGAAGGTCGATTGAGTCCCAATCATAGGCGTTGCGCGATACGCCGATTAGATCTCGCCTGGCAGATGCATAAAAGTGCCATCCAATGGAACCTGCCGACACACTCCAGGTTGAATAGCACCCGATCGGGTGATTTCAACCAAAGGAGATTGTCAGATGGCAGCCACCAACAAAGCAAGCGCCAGCAATAAGGGCCTTGAGGACATGTTCCTCGATGGCCTCAAGGATATTTATTACGCCGAGAAGAAAATTCTGAAAGCCCTGCCAAAGATGACCAAGGGCGCGCAGGACGAGCAGGTTTCCGCCGCCTTTGAAAAACACCGTGTCGAGACCGAGGGTCAGGTGGAGCGACTCGAGCAAGTGTTCGACATCCTGGGTGCCGCCGCCCGCGGCAAGACCTGCCCGGCGATTGACGGCATCATCGAGGAAGGATCGGAGATCCTCGAGGAATACAAGGGTTCGCCCTCGATCGACGCCGGCCTTGTCGGCGCCGCGCAGGCGGTGGAGCATTACGAGATCGCACGTTACGGCACGCTGATCGCCTGGGCGACGTCGCTGGGTAAGAATGACATTGTCAAACTCCTCAACGCCACGCTCGAAGAGGAGAAGGCCACCGATGAGGCCCTGACCTCCCTCGGCGAATCCGGCGTGAACGACAAGGCGGCCGAGCAGCAAAAAGCGGCTTGATCCTTCAGGCCCACGCAACAAGGGTCACGGCCTCGTCGCAACCCTTGCCTTGCGAGATCGAGTTACTCTGTCTAGTCTCTTAAACTTGATCGGTAGTGGCAGTTTCGATGTGCTGGCTGTTGCGGCTGCTGAACACATCGATCATGGCATCATGAGCCTCATCGGAGGCGCTACACAGGGCATCCTGCACGACGGTACGCAAGCCGTAGTCTGCGGCGCCTGACACCGCCGCCTGCCGGTGGCTGCCGAAAAACGGGAACATCACTGTCTTCATGTTGACGGCGAAGGCAACAAGCCACCCACATTCGCGATGCTGACGACGGAGCCCGGGCCTGATATGGCGCCCATACACAATCGCCAGATCGTCGTGTTGCGCCCAGAGGACTGGGCGGCATGGATCCAAGTCACGAAACCCGGCTGATCTGCTGACGGCCCTGCCGGCTGGGTTGGCAATCGAGACCGTTCGGGAAGGGAGCGACGCCGGCGGTCGTCAACCCAAGCGCTAAAGGGGCAAAACAACCGGCCGGCCGGTTCTGAGCCTCGGCATCTGACGACGTAAAGCCCGCATGTGGCGGCTGTCACAGCCGAGGCTTAGGTACGAATTGGGCCTAATATTCAAACGTTGGGGTCTACTTTGCCAGCCGCGCCTTCAACGGCGTCGTCCGTCGGTATTTCTTCATCACGGTGGTAAGATGGCTCTGACTCGAAAATCCGCAGGAATGAGCAATGTCGGGGATCGTCATACGGGTAAGGGCAAGCTGCCTTTCAGCAAAAATTCAGCCGCCGCTCGATCACGTAACGGTGCGGCGGCATTCCAAACGTCTTCGAGAAAGCACGCATGAAGTGATAAGGTGAGAGACCGCAAACCGCGGCCATCTCGGCAAGCGCCAGCTTGCGCGTGAAGTTCTTGTCCAGGAATTCCTGCACGCGACGAGTGCTGCGGACCGAAAGCCCGCCCTTCGTGTTGAGCGTCGGCTGTCGGGCCGAATTGCGACCGAAAATCGACCCGGGGAGGCCATCGTCACTCGGCATTTTTTGGTCTCCTGATACATCGCACTTAAAGTTCCGCCTGAGGGGGCCGTGCGGCTCCCAGCCACAAGGTTCGGCCTGCGGCCACAGCTGCGTTGAAGGATGCCGCCGAAGTCAAGCTCGCGTTGCTCACAGAGTCAGTCCCACGTTGCAAATTCCTGCTCAGAGGTGGAGGCATGGGCTGTGTACAAGATGCGGTCAAGCTGCTGGACCTCACGCTCGGCGGAGAGAAGAGACCGACGCGGCTTTGACGGAACTCGCCGAGGCAGTTGTCGACATCCCGGCTGAAGCGGCCTAAGGAGGCGTTCCCGCCTGTCCGGCGCCATGATGACGCACCGCCGCTGCCCTGCCGAGGGGCACAAGTCGGTTCAGGTCGGCAAGAAACTCCGCCGACAGGGCGTGGTTGTGGAAATTCTTGTTGACCTCCGCGCCTGGGAGGAACGATCATTTCACAACTTGCTTCAGGCCGCGCAACGCTTCCTTCACGTCGGGCCGAGCCTCGCTAGCTTCGGGATAGACCGCATAGGCTGGATAGGTGAATTCCGGGGAGCCTTCCACGACCTCCAACTGGCCTGTCTCGATATAAGGAGCTGCCGCGCCCCTGCGGAAATATCCCATGCCACCGGCGCGCAGGATGTAGCTCAGCCCGAGCGGACCAAGGCCGACCATCAATCCAGGCTCGCCAAAGGCAGAGGAACTGGCATCATGCTGAGCCGCAAACAGCGGCCCCCAGTCGACATAGACATAGTCCTTGGAACCGGCAGCCTCTCCGTCTCTGTCGGTCGTCCGGACCAGGACGAGTTGCTCCTCGACGAGAAGCTCTACCTTGAACCCCGGGAGCAGCTTCGGCGCGTATAGCACCGCGATATCGAGAACCCCCGTCCTGAGCTGTTCGATGAGTTGGTCCGGCACCCCGACCTGTGCGTTGATGGCGATTTCCGGCCTCGCCTTTCGCATCCAAACCAGCCAGTCCAGCAGAAGCGGGTTCCAGAGGCTCAGTTCGCCGCTCAGCGCCACCACGCTCGTCCGCCCCGAAGGGATGGCGAGCTGGTGTCGAGCACGTTCCCATATTTGCACGAAGGACTGGGCGAACCGCTCGAACTCGCGTCCCGCCGGCGTCAGTTGAGCGCCGTTGCGGTTACGGATGAAGAGCTGCCGTCCGAGCTCCTCCTCCAGCGTCCGAATGCGAGCACTTACAGTGGTCTGCGTGACATGAAGACGATCCGCGGCCTTCAGGAAACTACCCGAATGGACGATTTCAAGGAAAGTGCGCGCTCGATTGATGTCCACGGGCTCCTCTTATGACAGCAATAATTTTGCACTGATGGTAGCACTTAATTCGTTTGCTTTGCTGTTCCTGCGGAACACGTTTGAGCAAACGTGTGGGGCACACCGGATGCGGAGCTACCCACTACCCGGACGCCAACACCCACGAACACACATTTCCACCCTGCTTAGCGCACGAGCTTTCGTCCGAGTATGACGGCCATTCGGAGTCTCCAGGAATCCTGGAGCGAAATCTTGCGCTGGCAAAAGGGCGGAGCGGCCGAGGTTGATCGAGGAGCCCCTCGCCATGGATGTCCTGAGAGAAAGGCCAGGGCGGACCGCATCGCTTGGAGCCTCGATCTTGCCACCGGCGAGGTCAGCAGGCGCATCTTCAGCGGTTTTTGGCCGTCCCGAGGAGAGCCCGACCTTCGCAACTGGGCGATCAAGGTCATCCGAACGCCTTGGCAGGATCGTGCTTCCCGTTGTCATCAGAAAAGGCTAGCCGGTAGAGTTTCGTAAGGGATCCACTTGAGAGGCGCGTTTGGGACTTCCTGCGGGCCTCGGCCCTGCCGGATACCGGAATCGAACCGATGGTAGGCTTCGACGGGCCGAACTACCGTCTGGGTATGGCGGCTTTCTCATCCGCAAGACGCTGCGCGTGACCCCCGCCATGGCAAAAGCTGTGGGCGATGCGCGAGAGCTAAAAAGGCCGGGAGATCGAGAGTACGTGGTCCTCAAAAATGCAGAGGGTGGACAACTTCTACTTGCTTTCGATCCAATCCAGCAAGCCAGCTTCGATCCGCTCGCACCCGGTGAATTCGTGCACCAGGCTCCTGGCCAAATCGCGCCATTGCGACTCCGGCGCTCTGGTTTCCGAGATCAGATCGTGGAAGGCCTTGCGGATGATCAGCATCGAGCGCGCAGACGGCAACTGGTGCAGATTCGCTTTCCTCGCTCTGGCTCTGTCGCTGGCGAATTCGTTTCACGAGTTCGTGCAATGCGGCAATCGCTTGTCGGGTTTCATCCATATCCCCGCGAAGTGCGGCAGTTCCCGCCATGGACTGCTGTCGAGCGTGGAAGGCGGCATCGATGACCGCTCTCGCAAGATGGTATGCGTT
>NZ_RZQA01000869.1:0-2603 GCF_004022915.1 Mesorhizobium sp. M7A.F.Ca.US.006.04.2.1 | reverse complement strand
TCTCTTGGCATTCCTGATTTCGGCCAAGGAAGAGGGCAAGACGATTTGCGGTTACGGCGCGCCTGGCAAGGGAAACACGCTGCTGAACTACTGCGCCATCGGCACCGACTTCCTGGATTTCACAGTGGACCGCAACCCGTACAAGCACGGGCGTTATACACCTGGAATGCACATCCCGATCAAGCCCGTCGACGAAATCGACGAGGCTAAGCCAGACTACATCCTCATCCTTCCGTGGAATCTGAAGGACGAGATCATTCAGCAGATGCGCCATGTCGCCGCTTGGAACGCGAAATTCGTAGTGCCGATTCCTTTCGTGACCGTAATCGATCCGTCGGAGTACGAGAAATGAAAGTCATTCTTTTCTGTGGCGGTCGCGGGACCCGCATTCGCGACTATTCCGAAAGCATCCCAAAGCCGATGATACCGCTCGGCCACCAGCCGATCCTGCGCCATGTCATGCAATGGTACAGTGACTATGGGCATGACGAGTTCGTGTTGTGTCTGGGCTACAAGGCCAACGTGATCAAAGACTTTTTCTTGAACACCCGGCCGCAAACGTTTTCCGATTGCGTGGTTACGCGAGGAGGCCAGGACGTCAAGCTCCTCGGCGACACAATCAAGGACTGGAGCATCACTCTGCTCGATACCGGTATTTGGCGCAGCATTGGAGAGCGCCTGTGGGCTGCGCAGGATCACGTCAGGAACGAGAAGATGTTCCTGGCCAACTATTCCGACGGCCTGACCGATGTCGACTTGGACGACATGATCAGAAAATTCGAGGCCAGCGGCAAGATCGGCTGCTTTCTGGCAGTGCACGCGCCGCTGACTTACCATTTGGCCGACATCGCGGAAGATGGCCGCGTGCGCGAGTTTCGTGCGGCCGAGACATCGGAGATCTGGATCAATGGCGGCTACTTTATATTCCGTCCGGAAATTTTCAACTACATGCGCGACGGGGAGGAACTCGTTGTCGAGCCGTTCAAGCGTCTGATCGATGACAACATGCTGATGGCGTACAAGCACGAGGGTTTCTGGCGTTCAATGGACACGCTGCGCGATTGGCAATCACTCGAAGACATGGTCGAAAAGGGCGACATGCCCTGGAGTATGATAGCCACCGCCGAGAAGAATAGGCGTAGTATGGGGTTGGCCGCATCATGAAGGGGCTTGGTCTCGGGCGTGGCGGCGAGGAACTCTCGATTCTGTGCGTCGGGGCCCATTCCGACGACATTGAGATCGGCGCGGGAGGCACAATCCTCAGTCTGATCGCGTCGGAGGTCAAACTTCACGTCTACTGGTGCGTCTTAAGCGCCGGCGGCCAGCGGTCGGCCGAAGCCAGGGCTTCGGCCGAAGCCTTCCTCGAAGGATCCCATTCGTCCACGATCGACGTTGCGGATTTTGAAGACGGCTATTTCCCAGTTCACAGCCGATCGATAAAGCATTGGCTGATGGACGTAAGATCAAGGGTTCATCCCGACGTGATATTAACCCATGCCAGGTTCGACGCCCATCAGGACCATAGGGAGGTCAACCAACTGACCTGGAACGTTTTCCGCGATCACCTTGTGCTCGAATACGAGATTCCGAAATGGGACGGCGATCTTTGCCAACCCAATGCGTATGTGCCGATTGCAGCCCACGTGCTGGAACGCAAGATCCAACTCCTTCACGAGCACTTCGGGACACAGCGCTCAAAGGACTGGTTCGATCGGGAGACATTCGCCGGGCTTGCGCGGTTGCGTGGAATGGAATGCCGGGCACCCGAGCACTTTGCGGAGGCCTTCACGCTTAGGAAGGTCAAAATATTGTAGCGATAGCCCTCCGGGGTCGCTGTCGCAAGGATTGGTCCCCCAGGACGGCACGACCAGTTCCACGAGAGAGCAGCAACCTGGTCCTCGCCATTGACGAAGTGTCACTTCCGGCTGGTTGCTGGACAGTGAGGCAGGAGTGCTTTGGACGCCTCGCAATGGTTAGTCTTTAGGAACAGGACATATGGGAGCTGGCTATATGCGGGGCGTCCACCACGGGTGTCCAGCGGGACGGAGGTCCCTCAATTGTGCAGCAATCATCCCCCAGATCAGACGCTACGCGAGAGCAAAACGGCCCGCACGATTTAACCAAAGTTAGCGTCTCATTTGCTTCGTCACTCCACAGCCAGAGATCCTTCGGCGAAGAGATCGTTGACCTTGTAAGCGACTTCCGTCCGGTTGGTCGCCTTAAGCTTTTTCATGATGTTGCGGATGTGCACCTTCACGGTGCTTTCTCTCAGGTTCAGCTCATAGGCGATGATCTTGTTCGCCTTGCCGCGTCGGAGCGCCTGGGCGACCTCAGCCTGTCTGAGCGTGAACATGCCTGTCAAAGGTGTTTCAAGGCTGCCTGAATCTATCAGGTGCCGCATGGACAGGACACTACTTGCAGGAACGAAAATGCCTCCTGCCACCGCAAGATTGATCGCCTCGACACAGACGTCGATCCCGACAGAGGTCGGAATGTAGCCACGTGCGCCACATTCGAGAGCCGCCAGTATCTGTGCAAGGTCTTCTGTGTCGGCCAAGATCACCACAGGCACCGACCTGAACTCGGACGAAATGCGCCTGATC
>NZ_RZQA01000868.1:0-2632 GCF_004022915.1 Mesorhizobium sp. M7A.F.Ca.US.006.04.2.1 | reverse complement strand
ATGTAGCCGGCTCCTCGGGCAGCGTCCCGGCAGCCTGCTGCGCCATCGCATCGGCGCCCGGATCAAGCTGGTCCACGGTGATGACGCTTTCACTACCTTTCAGAGTGCGACCGCCAGTGACGACGATGGCTGCCATCACAGGGACCATCAGAACCGCCAGCGCGTGATGGAGAAGCCGCACCAGCTTAACCTATTGGCTTGCCCAGACAATCCGCGCCACCCATTCGACATCGCGCATGGGAATATCGCGGTCGGGATGATCGGGATTGAGCGAGACCAGCGCAATCGACCTGACGGTCTGGCGCTCGAGCACCTTGGCCATCACTTCGCCTGATGTGGTCTTGACGACGACGCGATCGCCCTTGCGGGTAACGGCGCCCGGTTCGACGATGAGGACGTCGCCATTGCGGTAGAGCGGCAGCATGGAATCGCCCTGCACCTGCAAAGCATAGGAACTCTCGGTCGATTGCGTCGGCAGTTCGATCAGATCCCAGCCCTGCCCGGCTGGAAAGCCGGCATCGTCGAAGAAGCCGCCGGCGCCGGCCTGGGCAAAGCCGAGCAGCGGCACGGAGCTTCGGCGGGCGACCGAAGCCGCATGGCTGGCCCCGGCCCGACCTTCAATCAAACCGGTGAATTCGTCGAGGGAGGCGCCCGTTGCCTCCATGATCTTTGCCAGTGATTCGGTCGAGGGCCAGCGCGGCCGGCCATCCGACGACAGGCGCTTCGACTTGTTGAAGGCGGTGGAATCGAGCCCCGCACGCTTGGCCAGCCCCGAGGCCGAAAGCGAATAGCGCTCGGCAAGAGCATCAATGGCAGCCCAGACACGGTCATGCGAGAGCATGTGTCGCTCTCCTTTGAACAGGAAAAAATACCTTCCCTGTTCTAACCCCGGACCGCCATCTTGTCCACAGTGCAAGGCTTACTCACGCCGCTTTCCTGGTCTCGCCTTTCGCATAGGGATCGAAGCGCTGATAGAATCTCTCACCCTTCTCGGCCATGTCGAGCAGCAGCTTGGGCGCCTTGAACTCGGCGCCGTATTTCTTCTGCAGGTTTCTGGCGATCTTGACGAACGCCTTGGCGCCGATGCCGTCGATGTAGGACAGCGCACCGCCGGTATAGGGCGCGAAGCCGAAGGCGAGGATCGAGCCGACATCGGCCTCGCGCGGGTCGGTGACGATGCCTTCTTCCATCACCCGTGCCGCTTCCAGCGCGATGGTGACCAGAAGCCGCTGCTGCAGCTCCTCATAATCGACCTTCTCGGGCGCAAGCTGCGGATAGAGCGCCTTGAGGCCCGGCCACAGCTTCTTCTTGGCGGGCTTTGCCGGATAATCGTAAAAACCCTTGCCATTCTTGCGGCCGAAGCGGCCGTGATCGTCGACCATGGTGTTGATCAGCGCCATCTGCTTGGGATCGACCGCCTTGTCGCCCAAATCCCTGATGGTCTGCTTCATGATCTTCTGGGCAAGGTCGATGGCCGTTTCGTCGGTCAGTGCCAGGGGGCCGACCGGCATGCCGGCTGCCTTCGCCGCGTTCTCGATCATCGGCGCGGGCACACCTTCGATCAGCATCTTGTAGGCTTCCGACATGTAGCGCAGCACGCAGCGGTTGACGTAGAAGCCGCGCGTGTCGTTGACGACGATCGGCGTCTTCTTGATGGCGCGAACGAAGTCGATCGCGGTGGCCAGCGCCTTGTCGCCGGTCTTCTTGCCCAAAATGATCTCGACCAGCATCATCTTGTCGACCGGCGAGAAGAAATGGATGCCGATGAAATTCTTCGGCCGCGCCGAATTCTTGGCCAGCGACGAGATCGGGATGGTGGAGGTGTTCGACGCGAAGATCGCCGATGGCTTCAACACGGCTTCCGCCTGTTCGGTGGCGCTCTTCTTGACGCCCGAATCCTCGAACACCGCCTCGACCACCAGATCGCAGCCGGCAAGGTCGGCGTAGTCCGCCGTCGGCGTGATCAGCGACAGCAGTTTGTCCTTGTCCTCCGGCTTGGCGCGGCCCTTCTTGACCTGATCCGAGACCAGGCTGTCGGAATGCGCCTTGCCCTTGGCGGCCGACTCCAGATCACGGTCGAGCAGCACCACCGGGATGCCGGCCTTGGCGGTGACATAGGCGATGCCGGCGCCCATGAAGCCGGCGCCGAGAATGCCGATCTTCTTGAACTTGGTTTCGGGCACGCCGGCCGGGCGGCGGGCGCCCTTGTTCAGTTCCTGCAGCGACACAAACAGCGAGCGGATCATCGCCGCCGCTTCCCTGGTCTGCATGATCTCGGTGAAATAGCGCTGCTCGATGCGCAAGGCGGTGTCGAACGGCACCAGCAGGCCTTCATAGACGCATTTGAGGATCGCGGCGGCGGCCGGATAGTTACCATAAGTCTCGCGGCGCAGGATGGCGATCGCCGGCGGCCACAGATTGAAACCGGCCGGCGAATAGATCTGGCCGCCTGGCAGCTTGAAACCTTTCTCGTCCCATGGCGCCACCGGCTTCAGCCCATTCCTGATCATCGCCTTGGCGGTCTCGACCAACCTGGCCGGCTCGGCGATCTCATGGATCAGGCCCATCGACTTGGCCTTCTGCGGCGACAGCGTCTGGCCGGAGGTCAGCATCTGCAACGCCTGCTGCTGAT
>NZ_RZQA01000867.1:0-2642 GCF_004022915.1 Mesorhizobium sp. M7A.F.Ca.US.006.04.2.1 | reverse complement strand
GCAGGCTGGCGAAGGGGATCAGGAGCAGGGTCAGCGTCAAAAGGATGGCGTTCATGTTGAACACGAAAAGCGTCGACGGTTCCTGCAGAATGCCGAGCGCCACCAGTGCCTTGTTGAGGAAACCGTTGAGGCCGAGGATGCTGCGGATGGCATAGATCTTGATGACGTAGCTCATCAGCAGCGGCACCAAGAGCAGCATCAGCAAGGCGTAGCGCCAACGGCCTTTCAGCATCGTCAGGAAATAGGCGGCGGGATAGGCGAGCAGGATGCAGATGATGGCCACCGATACGCAAAGCACGATGGTGTTCCAGAACACCGGCAGAAAGACCGGATCGGTAAAGAACCTGACATAGTTGCCCAGCGACAAGCCGTAGACGATCGTGCCCTGGTCGACGCTGAAGAAGCTGTAGCCGAGGAAGATCGCCAGCGGCACCAGGACGAAGACCACTGGCAAGGCAAACGCCAGCACCGTCACCAGCAGCGACAGCCGTTTTTCCGCAGGCAGCGTCGATCCTGCTTTGCTCATGCCAGCACCAGATGGCCTTCATGCGGCGCAAAGGAAAGCGATACGGCCTCGCCGGATCTGAGCGCGCTGCCGTCGACGCGGCTCGGCACGCGCAGCCGCAAGCGTTGCGCGGCATTGTCGGCGCCGGCCGCGATGGTGGCGACGGTCGACGAGCCGGCAAAGGCCAGATCGGAGATCGTGCCGGAAAAACGGTTGTCGGTGTCCTTTGCATCCGCAAGGTGCAAGGCTTCTGGACGGAACGCGGCGTAAGCGCTGGCGCCTTCCGCTGCGGCTTTCAAATGCGGCTGGTCGCTGATCGAACAGATGAGGCGCCCGAGCGCCGTCTCGATCGATCGCAGCTCGCCCTGGACCGGTCCGAGTTTCCCGGCCACCAGATTGTTCTCGCCGAAGAAACGCGCGACGAATTCGCAATCCGGTCTGTAGTAAAGGTCGTGCGGCGTGCCGAGCTGGCGGATATGGCCGGCCTCCATGACGCAAATCCGATCGGCCATGCCGATGGCTTCTTCCTGGTCATGGGTGACGAACAGGAAGGTGGTCCTGATTTCGCGCTGGATGGACTTTAGGAACACCTGCATCTGCCGGCGCAGTTCGAGGTCGAGTGCGGCGAGCGGCTCATCGAGCAGGATCAGGCGCGGCTGGCAGATCAGCGCACGGGCGAGTGCGACGCGCTGGCGCTGGCCGCCGGAGAGCTGCGCCGGAAAGCGGTCGGCGAAACGCCCGAGCTGGACCAGTTCCAGCGCCTCCGCGACTCGGCGCGCGATTTCCTTGCGCTGGACATGGCGAACCGAAAGCCCGTAGCCGACATTGCCGGAAACGGTCAGGTGCGGGAACAGCGCATAGTCCTGAAACACGGTGTTGAACGGCCGCCGGTTGATCGGCATGCGGCTGATGTCTTGCCCATCCAGGCGTATCTCGCCCGACGTCAGCGGTTCCAGCCCGCCGATCAGCCGCAGCACCGTGGTCTTGCCGGAGCCGGAGGGTCCAAGAACGGTGAGGAACTCACCGTCCTTGATCGACAGGTCGATGTCGTGCAGCACGGGGACCGTGCCGTAGGATTTCGAGACGGACCGCAGCGTCAAGAGGTCGGTGTTCTGGTTCATGAAATACTCTCGCATACGCTTCGGCGGTCCGGAACTCCGGACCGCCGGGTCCTTCGAAGGCATGGTGCGGAAAGATCAGGGCGTTGCCTTGACCTCGTTCCACATGTCCGAACGCTTGAGCGGGTCCTCGACATTGTTGAGCCAGACCAGCTTGTCGTTGCCGCCGGCGCTGCCGGTTTCCGTCACCGTGTTGCCGAAGCCGGTGCGCTCGGAAAGCTCGCCGCCGACCTTCTTGCTCAGCATGAAATCAATCCATTTCTCGGCTGCCGCATTATCACGGACACCCTTGGAGATGACCCAGTTGTCGAGCCA
The DNA here is from genome assembly GCF_004022915.1 of Mesorhizobium sp. M7A.F.Ca.US.006.04.2.1. Lineage (NCBI taxonomy): Bacteria > Pseudomonadati > Pseudomonadota > Alphaproteobacteria > Hyphomicrobiales > Phyllobacteriaceae > Mesorhizobium > Mesorhizobium sp. M7A.F.Ca.US.006.04.2.1. The sequence continues at coordinate 704 of NZ_RZQA01000867.1, read as the reverse complement.
GGCAAGCGCGCCCTCGCTCGGATTGACGTAGGCGACATGGGCGCCGATCTTCTGCAGCGCCTTGACCTGCTGCTGGCCGTAATTGGCCCAGATCAGGGCCACATCATTGTTCTGGTAGATCTGCTGCGCCTCGTCGGCGGTGGTGTAGAAGCTGAGCACGTTGCGCTTGAGTTCGACCAGCTTGGCCTTGACTGCAGCCATCTGCTCTTCATTGAGGTTGAACGGATCCTTGTAGCCGAGCGTCAGTGCGGTGAACGAGAAATTGTGCTCGCCATTATCATACGCCAGCACCTTGCCCTTGTAGGCCGGGTCCCACAGAACCGACATCGAGGTCGGCGCCGGCTTGACCTTGTCGGTGTCGTAGATCAGGCCGATGGAGTCGAAGCAGAACGGAATGCCGTAGACCTTGCCGTCCTTGGTCACGCCGCTGACCGCCGTCAGGTCGCGGAAGCGCGGCAGCACGTCTTTCTGGTTGGCGAGCTTGGTGACGTCGATCGGCGACACCAGGTCAGCCTTGATGTAGCGCTGCAACTGGGCGGTGTTGACAGCAAAGACGTCGAAGTCCTGGCCCTCGCTGCCCTTGATCTTGGCCCAGATCTCGTCGTCGCTGCCGATGAAGACGACATCGACGCCGATGCCGGTCGCGGCGGTGAAATCCTTGACCCAGTCGGCATCGGCGTAGCCGTCCCAGGCCAGTACCCGAA
>NZ_RZQA01000866.1:0-2643 GCF_004022915.1 Mesorhizobium sp. M7A.F.Ca.US.006.04.2.1 | reverse complement strand
TCGAAGAAGATACCCGAGCGCTCAAGCTCGCCGGGGCGCAGTTCGCGCGGCACCTCGATGGGTGGCGCGGCGTCAGCCAGGGAGCGCACGGCAGCCGGCCTCAATCCGGTCGCCGGCCTCGACATCTCGCTGGAGGACGCCGAGACCATGGCCTCGGGCAGCGTCACCGCGACGGTGGCGGCACTGTCGGCGCTGATCGAATCCGGCAATCCGCTGCACAAGGACGGCGTGCTGTGGACGCCGCACCGCCCTGCCCGCCCCGAAAAATCCGAAGGCGGCATCGCCATCAAGATGGTGTCGGAGTTCGAGCCGGCCGGCGACCAGCCGACCGCGATCAAGGATCTGGTCGAAGGCGTCGATAACCACGACCGCACCCAGGTGCTGCTCGGCGTCACCGGCTCAGGAAAAACCTTCACCATGGCCAAGGTGATCGAGGAGACGCAGCGCCCTGCCTTGATCTTGGCGCCGAACAAGACGCTTGCCGCGCAGCTCTATTCCGAGTTCAAGAAATTCTTCCCGGAAAACGCCGTTGAGTATTTCGTCTCTTACTACGATTATTACCAGCCGGAAGCCTACGTCCCGCGCACCGACACTTTCATCGAGAAGGAATCCTCGATCAACGAGCAGATCGACCGCATGCGCCACTCGGCGACGCGTTCGCTGCTTGAGCGCGACGACGTCATCATCGTCGCCTCGGTGTCCTGCATCTACGGTATCGGCTCGGTCGAAACCTATACGGCGATGACCTTCCAGATGCAGATCGGCGACCGGCTCGACCAGCGCGCGCTGCTCGCCGATCTCGTCGCCCAGCAGTACAAGCGGCAGGACATCAACTTTGTCCGCGGCTCGTTCCGCGTGCGCGGCGACACCATCGAAATCTTCCCGGCCCACCTGGAAGACCGCGCCTGGCGCATCTCGATGTTCGGCGACGAGATCGAGCAGATCACCGAATTCGACCCGCTGACCGGCCAGAAGACCGGCGAGCTGAAAAGCGTCAAGATCTACGCCAATTCGCACTATGTGACGCCGCGCCCGACGCTGAACCAGGCGATCAAGTCGATCAAGGAAGAGCTCAAGCACCGGCTGGTCGAACTGGAGCGGGCCGGCCGCCTGCTTGAGGCACAGCGGCTGGAACAGCGCTGCCGCTTCGACCTCGAAATGCTGGAAGCCACCGGCTCGTGCGCCGGCATCGAGAACTATTCGCGCTATCTCACCGGCCGCCAGCCGGGCGATCCGCCGCCGACGCTGTTTGAGTACATCCCTGACAACGCACTGGTCTTCATCGACGAAAGCCATGTCACCGTGCCGCAGATCGGCGGCATGTATCGCGGCGACTTTCGCCGCAAGGCGACGCTGGCCGAATACGGCTTCCGTCTGCCGTCCTGCATGGACAACCGGCCGCTGCGCTTCGAGGAGTGGGATGCCATGCGTCCGCTTTCGGTCGCGGTCTCGGCGACCCCTGGCGCCTGGGAGATGGAACAGGCCGGCGGCGTCTTCGCCGAGCAGGTCATCCGTCCGACCGGCCTGATCGATCCGCCGGTCGAGGTCCGCCCGGCCAAGAGCCAGGTCGACGATGTCGTCGGCGAGATTCGCGATACCACCAAGGCCGGCTACCGCACCTTGGTCACCGTGCTGACCAAGCGCATGGCCGAGGATTTGACCGAGTATCTGCATGAGCAGGGCATCCGCGTCCGCTACATGCACTCCGACATCGATACGCTGGAGCGCATCGAGATCCTGCGCGATCTGCGCCTCGGCGCCTTCGACGTGCTGGTCGGGATCAATCTTCTGCGCGAAGGCCTCGACATTCCCGAATGCGGCTTCGTCGCCATTCTCGACGCCGACAAGGAAGGTTTCCTGCGATCGGAAACCTCGCTGATCCAGACCATCGGGCGCGCCGCCAGAAACGTCGACGGCAAGGTCATCCTCTATGCCGACCAGGTGACCGGCTCGATGGAACGGGCGATGGCCGAAACCAACCGTCGCCGCGAAAAGCAGATGGAGTGGAACGCGGCCAACGGCATCACACCGGAATCGGTCAAGTCGCGCATCTCCGACATTCTCGATTCGGTCTACGAGAAGGACCACGTCCGCGCCGATATCTCGCAGTTCACCGACGGTGCCGGCGCCATGATGGGCAACAACCTCAAGGCCCATCTCGACGCGATGGAAAAGCAGATGCGCGATGCCGCGGCCAATCTCGACTTCGAGAAGGCGGCCCGCATCCGCGACGAGATCAAGCGCCTGCGTGAGATGGAACTGTCCATCTCCGAAGACCCGCTGGCCAAATACGCCGACATGGAAAGCCCGGCCTCCGGCCGCGAAAAGGGCAAGCACAACAAGGGCGTGGCCAAACATCGTACAGCAGAGGAACAGGAGCGTTTTCGCAAGCTCGACGCAGCGCGTGCCGCCGAAGAGGCAGCCAAGGCTGCCCGGCCCAACCTCTTCCGCAAGCCTGATCTCGACGAGATGGGCGCCGATGGCACTGTGCCGGTGAAAAAGCCGCTGTTTTCGAAACCCTCGATCGACGACATGGGTCCAGGTACCGACATGCCGACGCCGGCCGGCGCGGTGTCGCGCTCGCTGTTCAAGAAACAGTCGGCATCCGAGGCACATGGTTCCGATTTCGGCATTCCCGGGGAC
>NZ_RZQA01000865.1:0-2643 GCF_004022915.1 Mesorhizobium sp. M7A.F.Ca.US.006.04.2.1 | reverse complement strand
GCGGCCATCTGATCGGAGCACACGGCGCGCAACTCGTCGCAGCTCTCGGAACTGGTCCGAGTCGGAGGGACATGCAAGTCGCTCGGTGGCAATAGGCGCGGGTGAGGACCAACTGACGGGCTCAAATACGCCGGTCGGCGAACCCACGAGGCCAGCAACCCGCGTGCGATTTCTCGTTGCATCATCTCTCCTACGTGCAGCCCCTGCGCTCGCAAGGCAGCGTCGCGGCTCAGAGCCCGATTCCCACAGAGGGTAGGGTTAGCTTTCGAGAAACTGATTGAACAAATCGATTATTTGGATCGAATGCATCCACGGTATGGATGCAGCGCACCATCTTCAACGACTGCGGCGTCCTGATGCACTGTTGTGTCTGTCGTGCTCTGCTTTTTTCGCTGTCCTTCAAGGCTGGCGAGCCTGGTGGAACCTGCGCGTCATTGGCTTGGTAGCTTGAATGCTCAACAACGGAGCGCCCTGCGCAAAGCCGCTCTCATTTCCAAAAAGCCTTGCAATCTGGTTGGAGCACTTCGCGCTCGACACCAAAATAGGCGAGGAAAACTGACGTCTGACAGGGATGTACATGCAACAGCCGATTTGCGGCACCAGCAAACGACCGCGTTCAGGCTGAAGATCGACGACCAACGGCTCCTCGATTTCCGCACTTTTACAAGCTCTTCCTGTGCGGGCGGATGCCGGCAAACAGCAGCACAGGGTCAGCGAAACCGGGAGCGGGCCTGCTTGATCGCCATGATCACATTGCCGCTGTCGCGCGTGCGGAGCGGAATGCAATCGGTCCAGCCGGCGGCAATCCGGTCAGCACCATCGTCTGCACGAAGCTCCCTGACGAAGACGTGCCCGAATGCGCTCAACAAAGCCGGGCGGCGGATCTTTCCAATCGCCGAAGGTGCGGGCTGGCACCGAGCGGCGAACTGCGAACTCATTCCTGCCCGGCGGCGCTGGCCGCCGCGAGCGTCGATGCGGACCCAGCCGCTCCGAATCCTCCCACAACACGATGAGCGCGTCGCGGACATCGCTGCCGTAACAGCGGCTGCGGCTCTTGCCCGCAGACGGCCTCTGCTCACGACGGTTCATAAGACGGATCGCGCGCTTGCGAATAATAGCCGGTTACCGCCTCGAACTCATCCAGAATGCGCCGCTTGTCAACGCCGCAATAAAGCTCCACGATCGCCGCTTCACCGTGTCGCCATGCTGAGCCGCGCCATCCTTCCCCCGAACCGGAATGGCACGACCTGTCCATCCCCTTTGGAACAGGACACTATTGGTAACATTTTGCTTGAGGCAATGCGGCTCGTTGCCTTCCTTTTCGCTGACCGGAAGGGTACCGGAAGTCGTCTATCGCATCTTACCCGCTGAAAGCGGCAACACCTCGACCTCAATCGCAGATCATAGGAAATAGACGATCGCGTCGGGGCCTCAGCATCGGTTCACCGGGTTTCCGTCATCGACTGAAGCGAATTGCCCCATCGACCGTCACCGGGTGGGCCGCGATACGTCGCCGTATATGATTAGCGAGCGCACGTAGCGGAGCCATAGCTCTCCACCCAGCCATGTTCCCCTAGTTGGAAAATGTCCGGCGGACCAGAGGTGCTGTCGTCAGCTTTTCCTGAATAGCGGCCAAGGCAATCCCTACCAGTCCATCACCACCTTGCCGGAACTGCCGCTCTTCATCGCATCGAAACCGATCTGAAAATCGTCGATGCCGATGCGGTGGGTGATCAGGCCGGAGACATCCAGCGGACCCTGCACAAGCGCGATCATCTTGTACCAGGTTTCGAACATCTCGCGGCCGTAGATGCCTTTGAGATGCAGCATCTTGAAGATGACCTTGTTCCAGTCGATCTCGAAGCCGGTCGGCGCGATGCCCAGAATGGCGATCTTGCCGCCATTGTTCATGGTGTCGATCATGTCGCGGAAGGCGGGGGCTGCGCCCGACATTTCGAGGCCGACATCAAAACCCTCGGTCATGCCGAGTGCCGGCATGACATCGCGCAGCTTTTCCTTGGACGCGTCGACGACATGCTGGACGCCGAGCTTTTTCGCCAGCGCCAGCCGCACCGGATTGATGTCGGTGATGACGACTTTTCGCGCGCCGACGCATTGGGCGACGAGCGCGCCCATGATGCCGATCGGCCCGGCGCCGGTGACCAGCACGTCCTCGCCGACCAGATCGAAGGAGAGTGCGGTGTGCACGGCATTGCCCAAGGGATCGAAGATCGCGGCAATCTCATCGGGCACATCGTCGGGGATCGGCACGACATTGTGCTGCGGGATCGCCAGATACTCGCCGAAGGCGCCTGGACGGTTGACGCCGACGCCGAGCGTGTTGCGGCACAGATGCCCTCGCCCGGCGCGACAGTTGCGGCAATGGCCGCAGACGATGTGGCCTTCGCCCGATACACGCTGGCCGACCTTGTATTCGGTGACCGCTGCGCCGAAATCGGCAACGGTGCCGACGAATTCATGGCCCGTCACCATCGGCACCGGCACCGTCTTCTGCGCCCACTGGTCCCAATTGTAGATGTGCACGTCGGTGCCGCAGATCGCCGTCTTCTTGATCTTGATCAGCACGTCGTTAGGGCCGATTTCCGGCACCGGCACCTCTTCCATCCAGATGCCTGGTTCGGC
>NZ_RZQA01000864.1:0-2646 GCF_004022915.1 Mesorhizobium sp. M7A.F.Ca.US.006.04.2.1 | reverse complement strand
GGATCAGGCGGTTGGCACGCACCGCCTGATCCTCATCGTTTACAAGAACATGCTCAAAGAATGAATCAACCGGCTCGCGCAACACGCTAAGCGCCAGCAAGGCGCCGGAAAAATCATCGTTTTGAATCGCTTCGCCGGCTTGCTTCTCAGCCTGGTTCACCGCCGCAAACAGCGATTTCTCGGTATCCGCGCGAAACAGCGCCGGCTCAACGGTTTCGGCGACCGCCGTTTTCTTTTTCTCCTCGGCAGCCAGAATGTTGGCCGCGCGCTTGGTGCCGGCGAGCAGGTTCTTGCCGTCCTCGGTGTCGAGGAAGGAGCCGAGCGCCTCGACGCGGCGCACGATCTGCAAGAGGTCGTCGGACTGCGGCGTGATGACGGCATCGATGAGATCGTGCCGGGCGCCCTGATCGCGGAGGTAGACTTTCAGGCGGTCGTGGAAGAAGGACAGAAGGTCAGACGCTTTCCCGACGATGGCTGCCAGCGCCAGTCGAATATCATTCTCGACCAATATTCTAACCACACCCAGCGCCGCTCTACGCAGCGCATAGGGATCCTTCGACCCAGTCGGCTTTTCGTCGATTGCCCAGAAACCGACCAGCATGTCGAGCTTATCGGCAAGCGCCACTGTGATCGAAACCGGATCGCCCGGTACATAATCGGACGGACCTTGCGGCTTGTAGTGCTCTTCGATGGCTGCGGCCACGGACGAGTGCTCGCCCTGAAGCAGCGCATATTTGCGGCCCATGGCGCCTTGCAGTTCCGGGAACTCGCCGACGACTTCGGTGGTGAGGTCGGCCTTGGCCAGGACAGCGGCGCGGCCGACCAACGCGGGATCGGCGCCGACGATCGGAGCCAGTTCTTCCGCCAATCGCTTGATCCGCTCCACCCGTTCGCCCTGCGTGCCGAGCTTGGCGTGGAAAGTCACGCCGAGATGGTCGAGGCGGGCCATGCGCTGGTCGAGCGGCTTCTTGAGATCAAGCCCGAATTTTTCCGCCGATGCCTCGAGCTCAGCCAGGTCAGGCAAATCGCCCTGGTCGGTCGTCCAGAAATAAAGCGCGTCGGACAGGCGGGCGCGCACCACCTTGCCGTTGCCGTGGGCGATCTCCTTGCCGCCATCCCTGGCTTCGATGTTGGCGGTTAGAATGAAGCGATTGGAAAGCGCGTCGTCGACACCCTGCGGCCGCGTCACAAAGCACTTCTGGTTGGCGCGGATGGTCAGTCGTATCACCTCGGCTGGAATGGCGAGGAATGCCTCCTCGAACTCGCCCATCAGCACGACAGGCCATTCGACCAGTCCGGACACCTCCTCCAGCAACCCTTCGTCCTCGACCAGATCAAGCCCGTTGGCGAAGGCGAGATTGCGGGCATCGGCAAGGATGATCTCCTTGCGGCGGTCGGCATCGAGCACGACCTTGGCCGCTTCCAGTTTGGAAACATAGTCGTCGAAGCGGCGCACCGTGATCGCATCAGGCGCATGAAAACGGTGGCCATAGGTGATGTTGCCGGAGCGGATGCCGTCGATCTCGAAATCGACCACGACAGGCTCCTCGGTCTCCGGGCCGAAGGTGCACAGGATCGATTGCAGCGGGCGCACCCAGCGCAATGAACCGGGCTTGGCCGAGGCCGGCCCCCAGCGCATCGATTTCGGCCACGGGAAATTGCGGATGATATCAGGCACCAGGTCCGCGATGATCTGTTCGGCCGCCCTGCCCGGCTTCGAAATGTGGGCGACATAAAAATCGCCCTTCTTCGGATCGGAATGGACATGCGCCTCGGCGATCGAGGAAAGTCCGGCCTTGCGCAGGAAGCCCTGGACCGCCTGTTCGGGCGCCGATGTCGAAGGCCCCTTGATCTCTTCGTTTATATCCTTCGAGCGCGCGGTGAGACCCCTGATGTCGAGGGTCAGCCGCCGCGGCGTCCAGTACTCGCGCGCCGCCTCATAGGTCAGCCCCGCCTCGACCAGGCCGTCAGTCAGCATCTTCCTGAGATCGCCAGCCGCCTTGCGCTGCATGCGGGCGGGAATCTCTTCCGAGCGGAGTTCTAGAAGCAGGTCAGGCATGGATGGGGCTCACGCGGCAAAATGGTCCGGGCGGGGGCATAGCAACTCGGCTGGCCGCTGTCACCCTTTCCGCACGGGGATCGCCGATTTGCGCCCGTTTCCAGAAATTTTGGCCGCCCTGCCGGGACGAGACCGCGCCACCCGTCCTTGGATCAAAGATTTCCATGAACCGAACGCAGCGCTGAAGCGACCCACGCTCAGGCAGGGAACATTTGGCTCAACGACCATGAAAACGGCATCCAGACTTCTGCAGATCCTCGCACTCGGCGCCTGCTTCACCGCGCAGGCTCACGGTGCCTTCTCGATGCCGGGCGTTCGACAGGCATTGCGCACAATCGACGGTGCCAGCAGCCAGAACATATTGCCGATCAAAGTTTCCTTCGAGATGACGAAGCGGGCCTGAGACTCAGGCCGCCAGGCCACCCGCCTGCGTCTTCAAAAACGCCTCACCGCAGGCCTTCGCCAGATTGCGCACCCGCAGGATGTAGCTCTGTCGTTCCGTGACCGAAATCACGCCGCGCGCGTCAAGCAGGTTGAAGACATGGCTGGCCTTGATGCACTGATCATAGGCCGGGAAAACCATGCGG
>NZ_RZQA01000863.1:0-2652 GCF_004022915.1 Mesorhizobium sp. M7A.F.Ca.US.006.04.2.1 | reverse complement strand
GCTGGTCATCGAGCCCGACGGCAATGCCGGCGTCGTCAATGGGGCTGCCGTCTACTCCGGCCAGTTCAAAATCTCCGGTGCCGACAAGAACAGCGCCGAGCTGCGCGGCACCGATGGCGAGACGGTGAAAGTCTCGGCCGGTAAGCCCGATCCGGGCTTTCGGCTGAACGGCAAATTTTCGCTCGACCACCAGAAACTCGGGGTCGACGAATTCCGCTTCGAGACCGGGCCGCTCGACAACCCCTACACCGCCGATGGCAAGGCTTCTGTCGATCTCGGGCTGAAACCGAGTTTCGCCATCGAGGCCAATGGCGCGCAGGTGCAGTTCGACGAGGCGGTGGGCGCCGAAGCCGGCGCCGGCCTGACGCTGGACCAGCGCATCGCGGCGTTCGAGCAAGCGCTGCTCGATATGCCGAAGCCGACCATCCCCGGCACTGTCGAGGTCAAGCTGCCGGCGGTGGTGGTCGGCGACACCACGGTGCGCGACGTGCATCTTTCCGCCGAGCCGGTCGATGGGGGCTGGTCGGTGAAATCGCTTGCCGCGACCTTGCCCGGCCGCACCACGCTGGAAGCGGATGGCATGCTGGTGCTCAATTTGGAAGGGCATTTCGGCTTCAACGGCTCGCTGCTGCTGGCCGTGGCGCAACCTTCCGGCTTTGCCGCCTGGCTGTCGAAGGATGTGGACGAGGCGATCCGCCGTCTGCCGGCCGCCGGCTTCAAGGCCAAGGTCGACCTCTCGCAGAAGCGCCAGGCCTTCAGCGATCTCGAACTGATCCTGGGCAAGGCGAAGTTTTCCGGCCGCATCGATTCCAGCCAGCCCGACGATGCCAAGCCCTCGGTGCTGATGCGGCTCGAAGGCGGTGATCTCGATGTCGACGGGCTGGCGGCCTTCGCCTCGATCTTCGTCAGCGACAAGGGCGCCAATCGCTTTGCCGACCGCGACCTCGATTTCCAGATCAAGGCCGGGCCGGTCAACGCCGGCGGGTTGACCGCCGACACGGTCGACACGGCGCTCAGGCTGCGCGACGGGCTGCTCGAAATCGACCGGCTTTCGGTGGGCGGGCTGGCCGGCGCCTCGATCAGCGCCACCGGCCGGATCAAGGATTTCCCCGCGAGCCCGACCGGCAAGCTCGATGCGTCGGTGGTTGCCGTCGATCTGAAGCCGCTGATCGATGTCGCCGCCCAGCACTATCCCGACAGTGCCGTGCTCAAGGGACTGTCGAGCCGTGCTGCTGCCTATCCCGAGCTGTTCCAGGATGCGCGCATCGACCTGGTGGCCAGTGCGGCCGACAATGGCGACGGCACCACGGGCCTGGCGGTGAGCGGGCAAGGCAAGGCCGGCGGCTCGGCCTTTTCGGCGTCGCTGTCGGGGAAGGGCGCGGTGGACAAGCTTCTCGAAGCGCCGGTGGCGCTGACCTTCAACGCCAAGAACCCTGATGCCACCGCGCTGCTGGCGCTCTATGGCCTGCCGGCGCTGCCGCTCGGCATGCTGGGCGAGGCAAACACCGATATTCAGGCCAAGGGCACGTTTGGCGGCGGCCTGGCGACGAATTTCAGCCTTGCCGGCAATGACTTCAAGGCCGGTTTCGAGGGAACGATCGCCGACACGCCGCAAGGCCTCGCCGCCAAGGGCAAGCTCAGCCTCGATGCCGCCGACATCGAGCCATGGCTGATGACGTCGGGCATCGGCCTGCCAGGCATGGGGGCGGGCATGTCGACGTCGCTCGCCGCGCAGGGCGACTACGGCAACGGCCTGCTGGTGCTGGACGAACTCAGCGGCGCCATCAACGAAGCGGCGGTGTCCGGCGACGTCAATATCGATGTAAAGGACGGCGTGCCACATCTGGCCGGGGCGCTGGCGCTCGACGAACTCGACCTCGATCCCCTGGCGGTGGCGCTGTTCGGCGACTCCGCCTTTCTGGCCGACAAGGAGGGCGCAGCCAAAGACCGGGCAGGCAAGGGTGGCGTGTGGCCGGCGACACCGTTCAGCCAGAAATCCAGCCTGCCATTCACCGCCGACCTCGACCTGACGACGGCAGCACTGGCCGCGGGCCGGTTCGCCACCGCCTATGACGCCGCCTTTTCGCTCAAGCTCGACCAGGAAGGCATCCGCGTTTCGGATCTCAAGGCGAAGTTGCTGGGCGGAGCGCTGACCGGCCTATTCGAGTTGAAGAACAACAACGGCACCGGGCTGTTCTCTGGCCAGATGAAACTGGCGGGCGCCGATCTGGCGACCGTGCTGCCGGATGCCGGCATCAGCGGCATCGGCGATTTCTCGACGGCGCTGTCAAGCAGCGGCAAATCGGTCGAAGGGATGGTGGCTGCCTTGTCAGGCTCCGGAACTGCGGCGTTGAAGGGCGTGAAAGTTGCTGGCCTCAATCCAGATGCGTTCAGTGCGTTCCTCGCCAAGGCGGATGCGATCGGGCGCGACATCGATGCGGCCAAGACCGCCGGCTTCGCGCCCGAGATCGCCGCTGATGGCAGTTTTGCCGCCGGCGATACCGACATAGCCTTCACGGTTGCCGGCGGCACGCTGCGGGCGCCGCCGGTCAGCCTGGAAAATCCAGCGGCGACCTTGTCCGCCGACATCACGGCGGATCTCAACGCGGCCACGGTGTCGGCCAAGGGTGCGATCACTTATCAGCCTGGCGA
>NZ_RZQA01000862.1:0-2665 GCF_004022915.1 Mesorhizobium sp. M7A.F.Ca.US.006.04.2.1 | reverse complement strand
GTATCTTTGCGAACTTGAACTTGAGCTCCCGGTCACCATCGAATTCATCGATGGTAACGTGCAGAATGTTCACATTTGCGTCGATCAATCGCGTTTGTATGGCGTCGGTAGAGGCTGCTAGTGTGCGAATTGCCGCGAAAAAGTGCTCTCGCGCATTGGCATATTTGTCGTCCATTTTGATACCTTCAAAGTTGAAAAGCTGCGCCCTGGACGTCGTGCGCGAACCGGGACTTACGCGTTTGGCATAGGCTGAGTCAACAATGGCGGCCCGCCCGTACAGGTCAGTTTGAGATTCAGGGCTTGCGAATTGACAGCCGGGCTTCCCGCATGAGCTACGACCATTTGGCGCGGCACAATAAGCTGACAAGCTCGCGAGCTTCCGCTTCAGTGATGCCCTGCTTCTTTGGCTTCGGGGAACCAACGTGGCAGTGGCCAGTTTGCATAGCGAGGGGACACATCACGGAGATTCAAATGACACGCCGACCAAAGATTTTGGCCAGCACCGCACTCGGGTTGCTCATCGCCTCGGTGCCGTTAGGGGCGCCGCTCAGCGCAGCATTCAGCGCTGGACGGTTCGCCGAATCCGCAACGCCGATTTTTATCAAGTTGAAATGTAAGGAGGGCGAGTCCGCCGAAGCCTGCGCGCTAAGGCAACAGGCTCCGTCCGAAAACGCTGCTCCACCTCCAGCGACCGAACCACAGCCTACTCCAAAACCGCAGGAGCAGCCAAAAGAGGCAGCTCCGGCGTCTGAGTCAACTCCCGTTCCAGAATCCACGCCACCGGCTGAACTGTCGACGAAGAAACAGCCCGCTCCAACAGCCGAGCCTGTGCCGGCGCCGCCAGCCGAGCCTGCGCCCAACAAGGCTCCCGACGAACCGGCAGGCAAGCAAGTCCAGCCGCCCGCAGACAAGGCGCCTTTGCCCACCCCGGCTCCCCAAGCGCCCGCTGCGACCGATCAGCCTGCGCCTGTACAGGGCGAACAGCCGGCGGAACCTACAAAAAAACCTGCCGCCGAGCAGCCTGGCGCCGAGGGGCCTGCATCAAAGCAGCCTGTGACTGGAGAGCAACCTTCAACCGACCAGCAGCCTCCAGCCTCCGAAAAGCCAGCCAATGGTGAGCCGGCGGCGCCCATCCAAAGCGAAAAGCCAGTCCAGGGCGAGGCGCCAGCAGATCCGAACGCCGCACCCGTCCTTGACAGCGAAAAGGATGCAAAACGTCCGGGCAAGGACGGCAAACCGCCTGCTCAGCAGAGCGATGGGGGTCAGGCCCCGGCGCCCACCGCTGCCCCCGCAGAGGCCGGACCACCCCCTGCAGACGACAAGTCAGCGCAGCAGGAGATCAAGCCGGAGAAGATCGTTCCGGTGACGAACGAAAAGGGTACCCGCCGTGAAAAGGCGCCTGATACCCAAGCGCCGGAACGTCCGAAAGGCGCCGATGTCCTCACGGAAATTGGCGGCCGGGTCATCATCCAGTTCAACAACCAGACGATAGTCGAGAGCAACGAAGCACCGCGCATGAACCGTGGTGCCAAGGACGTGTATTATGAGGATCTGCCGGGCGGCCGCACACGCGAGACGATCGTTCGCGACAATGGCAACCAAATCGTCACCATCCGCAACCGCAATGGAGACGTCATCCAGCGCTCCCGCATCACCCCCGACGGCCGCGAGTATGTGTTGAGCTACGTCGACGAGAGGTATTACCAGGACGTGCAGGATTGGCGCGACCCTGGAGATGACTTGCCACCGATGCGGCTCACCATCCCGCGCAAGCAATACATCCTGGAGTCGGATTTGGTAGAGGATTCCGACGACTACTACACCTTCCTCGAGCAACCGCCGGTGGAAAAAGTCCAGCGCCTCTACTCGGTCGACGAGGTCAAGCGCTCGGCGCGTGTGCGCGATATCGCCCGGCGCGTTGATCTCGACACGTTGAATTTCGAGTCCGGTTCGGCCGCGATCTCGGACAGCGAAGTCAAAAAGCTGCAAGGGGTTGCGGACGCAATGGAGCGCCTGCTGAAGAAGAACCCGGCGGAAACCTTCTTGATCGAAGGCCACACCGATGCTGTCGGTAGCGACAATGCGAACCTGGCGTTGTCCGACCAGCGAGCCGAGGCAGTTGCCGAGGCCCTCACCAACGCCTTTGGCATCGCGCCAGAGAACCTGACGACCCAAGGCTACGGCGAGCGCTATCTTAAGGTGAACACGACAGGGCCCGAAAGACAGAACCGCCGCGTCGCTATTCGCCGCATCACGCCGCTTGTGGCGCCCATCGCCAGCGCCAACTAACCAGGACAATCTCGCGATTCGGTAAAGCTCGCCGAATCGCGAGACCGTTACCAGCCAAGGCGCCGGCTCTAATCAAAATGGTGGCCGGCGCTGGTGGTTGAAGCGGGATTTGAACGTTCCCGGAATTTACCCGCTGGCTGCGTAGTGCGCGCGGAGCTTGGGCGTCCGGAGGTAATCAAGCATGGACATCGCAGCGCGCTTGTGTCGGCCGCCCATTCGTTGGATCCGTGGAACGTTGAGCGTCGCATTGACCCGCCGCTAAATGCAGCTTCATCTGAAGCCGTGCAATCAGATTGCGGCCGTCCTTTGAGACGATATGGCCTCGAACCCCGGGCTAGCGCCACCGACCGGATCGGCCCCTCCATCCGCCCCCGAG
>NZ_RZQA01000861.1:0-2665 GCF_004022915.1 Mesorhizobium sp. M7A.F.Ca.US.006.04.2.1 | reverse complement strand
CCTGTGGTGCGACATGGCGGTGTGCGGCAACCGTCAGAAGGCAAGCCGTCACTATCGCCGCCGTCGCATGGCGGAAAATGAGGTCAAGAATGCGTAGCGGCCTTTCCCGTTCGATCCTTGTTGGCGCGGCGCTCATCGTGGCCGTTGCGCTCGGCGCCTGCCGCGACACCGGCGACGCCGAAGGCAAGCTGTTCGAGGTTTCCGGCAAGATATTCGTTTTCAACTACCGCCTCGCCAGGGCGACTTATGTGGTGGCCCTGCGGCCGCTGAAGCCGATGGGAGAGGGCCAGGTGGCGGTCGCCAGCTTCCAGGATCCCGCCGGCGGCGCACCTCTGGTGGTCGAGCAGAAGGTCTGGCCGAAGCTCGACAAGGTCACGCTGGAGAGCCCGGCACTGACCTGCGTCGTCAAGAACAAGCCCTATGCGATTGCCATCAGCATCAAGGGCGCCGACGGCGCGGTCCTGCAGAAGATCGACACCACGCTGATGTCGACGGAAGACCAGTCGATCCTGCCCGACCGGCCGCTGGTCATCGACCAGCTCTACACCGCCAATCCCGATCTCGTCGGCCATCCCGACGGCAAGCTGCCGGGCGAGCCGAAGCCAGATTGCTCGAAAGGCGGCTGACGCGTCGCGGCCGCCCGCGCCGCAGCTGTAATGTTCATGCGCCGGGCAATGTCCGCGGATCGGTTTCATACTCGATTCAGGATGGCCGCGGACTGTTCGTTGCGCGTTGCCTGGCATCTGCGATTTTGTTTGACCTGCCTTGCAAGGGGAGAAAGGATGCGTCATCCGACCCCGACGTTGGCTGCCTGCCCCGCGTGGCCTCCGCAGAGGAAATGCCTGATGACGCTGCACGACGTCGCGCTCGACGACAAGTTCGATCTCGCAAAGGAGCGCATCTTCCTGTCCGGCGCGCAGGCGGTCATTCGCATGCTCTTGATGCAGCGCGAGCGCGACCGTCGCGCCGGCTTGAACACGGCCGGCTTCGTCTCCGGCTATCGCGGTTCGCCGCTCGGCGGCCTCGACATGCAGCTGTGGAAGGCGAAGAAACAGCTCGCCCAGGCTGACATCGTCTTCCAGCCGGGTCTCAACGAGGAGCTTGCCGCCACCGCCTGCTGGGGGGCGCAGCAGACGGAGCTGCTGGGCGAGGGCACTCATGACGGCGTCTTTTCGGTCTGGTACGGCAAGGGACCGGGCGTCGACCGCTCAGGCGATGTGTTCCGCCACGCCAACCTCGCCGGATCGTCGAAGCATGGCGGCGTGCTTGCGCTGATGGGCGACGACCATATGGCCGAATCCTCGACCAACGCGCACGCCACCGAATTCCTGTTCGTCGACACGATGGTGCCGATCCTCAACCCGGCCGGTGTCCAGGAGATCATCGACTACGGGCTCTACGGTTTCGCCATGTCGCGCTTTGCCGGCACGTGGGCGGCGATCAAATGCGTCAAGGACAACATCGAATCGACCGCCTCGGTCGATGCCGCGCTCGAGCGGCTGAACATCGTCGTGCCGGAGTTCGACATGCCGCCTGGCGGTCTCAACATCCGCCACGAGATCGACATGCTCGGCCAAGAAGAGCGGCTGCATGAACACAAGCGCGCCGCGGCCTCCGCCTTCATCCTTGCCAATGGGCTGAACCGCATCGTCTATTCGGGGGGCCGCAACCCGAAGATCGGCATCATCACGCTCGGCAAGAGCTATCTCGACGTTCGCCAGGCGCTGGAGGAGATCGGCATCGACGAAGCGGCCGCCAACCGCATCGGGGTGCGGCTGTTCAAGGTCGGCTGCCCCTGGCCGCTCGACCTGCATCACATCGCCGGTTTCGCCAGCGGCCTCGACACCATCGTCGTCGTCGAGGAGAAGCGCTCGCTGATTGAGGTACAGTTGCGCGAAAGCCTTTATGGCACTGCCACCCAACCGGTCATTATCGGCAAGAAGGACGAGCGCGGCGACTGGCTGTTTCCGGCCAAAGGCGCGCTCGATCCCAACGAGATCGCCATCGCGCTTGGCGAGAGGATCGTCAGGACCATCGGCCCGTCCGAAGAGATTTCGGCGCGGGTGGCAAAACTGCGCCAGTTCCAGGCAATGCTCACCGAGGCCACCGACATCGGCTCGCGCACGCCGTTCTTCTGTTCCGGTTGCCCGCACAATTCGTCCACCAAGGTGCCGGACGGCTCGATCGCCGCGGCCGGCATCGGCTGCCACTTCATGGCGCTGTGGATGGACCGCAACACAGTCGGCTTCACGGCCATGGGCGGCGAGGGCGCGCAATGGGTAGGCCAGGCGCCGTTCTCCAAGCGCGAGCACATCTTCCAGAATCTTGGCGACGGCACCTACAACCATTCCGGTACGCTGGCGATCCGCTTCGCGCTGTCGAGCGATGCCAACATCACCTACAAGATCCTCTACAACGACGCGGTCGCCATGACCGGCGGCCAGCCGCACGAAGGCGGCCTGACCGTCGATATGATTGCCAGGCAGGTGCGGGCCGAGGGTGTCGACCGCATTGCCATCGTCACGGATGAGCCGGACAAATATGCTGGCAAAGCCGAATTCCCGGCCGGCGCCACTATCCATCACCGCGACGACCTCGATCTCGTCCAGCGCGAGCTGCGCGACGTCAAGGGCGTTTCGGTCTTGCTCTACGACCAGACCTGCGC
>NZ_RZQA01000860.1:0-2667 GCF_004022915.1 Mesorhizobium sp. M7A.F.Ca.US.006.04.2.1 | reverse complement strand
CGCCCATGCCGGGACCGCGCGCGCCGGAAAAAGTGTCGCCAAAAATCTGGCTGAAGATGTCGCTGTTGCCGTCGAACGGATCGCCACCGGGTCGACCGGAGCGGAACTCGAACCGCGAGCCGCCCGGACCTTGCTGCCGGCGAAAGCCGCCAAACGGATCGCCGCCCCCGGCAGCGCCCTCAAAGCCCTGGAATCGCGGCTTGCCGTCGGCGTCGATCTCGCCGCGATCGAAAGCGGCGCGATTCTTTTCGTCGCCGACGATCTCGTAGGCCTGGTTGGCTGCGGCAAAACGGTCCTTCGCCTTTGGATCATTCGGATTCTGGTCCGGATGATGCTTTTTGGCGAGTTTCCGGTACGCCGACTTTATGTCTTTGGCCGATGCGTTCCTGGCAACGCCCAGCACCTCATAGGGGTCGCGCATGCTTACTGCCCTGGAGAAGAGTTGAGTCTCTGGTTGCCTCTTATATGCGCTCCCATAGGAAGAAATTCCAGTGCTGGAGCCGCATATCAGACGCGGAAAATCAGAGCGCCTTGAAGTCCTGCATGCGCCAGCCGCCGGCGCTGGCCAGGCACAGTTCGCCTTCGAACATGGCAACGCCGTCAAAGCTTTCGCGCGAGGCCTTGAAGCGGCGGCAGGTCTGGCCGTTGTCCTTCAATTCCGCCAGATCGGTGATGGAACCGCGCGAGCCGGTACCGGCATTGGCCCATGGGACGGCCTGCCCGCCGAGCTGCTCGATGTCGGCCGAGGAGACTGCATTGCCGATCGTCGTCTGGTCGGAGTCGCGATCCAGACTGGCCGGCGCGGCCGAGGCCGATGTGCTGCTGGTCAGGATCGAGCGGTCGACTTCGGCTTTTTCCAGGCTGAAGCCGCCGGCGCCACAAGCGGCAAGCGGCAAGGCGACCGCCACGATCGCGGCTTTCGCGCTGGCCGAAGCGATAACGCTCCATTGCCTGCTGTCAAAAGCTTGCGCGATAAGCGACAATCGGCAGCCTCCCCCTTGCTTCGTTAAGAATCTTGGCTTTGTAAGAATCTTCGTGACAATTTGAGAAAAACTATGAGTGACACTGAGTTAACAAGCGGTGACTTTACCGAGGCTGCCGAGCCGTTTCGCCTGTTTGCCGCATGGCTGGACGACGCCACGAAAAGCGAGCCGAACGACCCCAACGGCGTGGCTCTGGCGACCGTCGATACCGACGGCATGCCGGATGTGCGCATGGTTTTGCTCAAGGGGTTCGATGAAAGCGGGTTTGTCTTCTACACGAATTTCGAGAGCGCCAAGGGCCAGGAGATTCTTGGCAGCATGAAGGCGGCGATGTGTTTCCATTGGAAATCACTGCGCCGCCAGGTACGCATTCGCGGACCGGTGGAGATCGTCAGCGACGCCGAAGCCGACGCCTACTATGCGACACGGCCGCGCGGCAGCCGCATCGGCGCATGGGCCTCGAAACAATCGCGGCCGCTGGAAAGCCGCTTTGCGCTGGAGAAGGCAGTGGCCGAATACACGGCACGCTACCCGATCGGCGAGATCCCGCGGCCAAAGCACTGGTCCGGCTTCCGAATCGTGCCCACGACAATCGAGTTCTGGCACGACAGGCCGTTCCGCCTGCACGACCGGCTCGTCTTCAGCCGCAACGCGAAAGGCGCCTGGGACAAGACGAGGCTTTATCCCTGAAGAAGAGGCTCAGGCCTTCTTTCTCGTCATGAACGCGGTGAGCGCGGCGCGCGCCTCATCGGACTTCAGGCGCTCGCGAAAATGCTCGCTTTCCTCGCCGATGCGGGCGACGAGGTCGTCGCGCGAGCCGCGCATCAGGTCGCGCGCGATCTTCAACGCCTGCGGCGGCTTGGCCGCGATCTGGCCGGCGGCCGCCAGCACCGAGGCCTCCAGTGCTGCTTCCTCGACCACCTCGTAGATCAGGCCGGCGGCCTTCGCCCGTTCAGCCGAAAAGCCCTCGCCGAGGCCGAGCAGCGCGAAAGCGCCTTGCTGCCCGAGGATGCGCGGCGCCAGGAGGCTCGATCCCGCCTCAGGCACCAGGCCAAGGTCGACGAAAGGTGTCCTGAACACGGTGCGTGGCGTGGCGAAGGTCAGGTCGCAATGCAGGTTGAGCGTCGTGCCGATGCCGACCGCGATGCCGTCGACGCCGGAGACCATGGGTTTTTCGACCCTGGCCAGCGCCATCAGGAAGTCCCAGACTTCGGTGCCGCCGTCACCGCCGGTGGCGATGACCATGAAATCGGCAAGGTCGTTGCCTGAGGAGAAGGCGCCGGGCACGCCGAGAAAGACATGGACGCGGATCTCCGGGTCGGCGTCGCCTTCGGCCAGACTTTTTGACATTTTCGCATACATGGCGCGCGTCAGCGCGTTCTTCTTGTCCGGCCGGTTCATGCGGATGATCTGGATGGCGCCCTGGCGCTCGACGAGGATATGGTCTGTCACGGTTCTTTCCTTGTGAACGTCAGGCGGAAATCAGCGTTTTTCCGGCAGCGGCGAGGCTTTCGGCGCCATCGATGACGCGCGCCCGCAAAGCGCTGACCTCGCCGAGCAGGTTTTCGGCGAAGAAGCGGCAAAGGGGAATACGGCCTTGATCGGCAAGAGCGCCGCGCGCCAGATAGGCGCCGCCGGCGGCAAGCGAGATCAGCCTGAGATAGGGCGTCGCGCCCGCCAGCGC
>NZ_RZQA01000085.1:0-11950 GCF_004022915.1 Mesorhizobium sp. M7A.F.Ca.US.006.04.2.1 | reverse complement strand
AGCCTGTGCGGCGAGGTTGAAGCGGAAGTGGCGGCGGTGCTTGGTCAGCCGCGCGACGCCGCCAAGGTGATGGCCGAGGCCTCGGAGATGCGCGCTATGATCGAGAAGGAAAAGCCGCCGCGCGACCTGTGGGACATCAAGCTGATCCCCGGCGGCCTGATCGATCTCGAATTCATCGCCCAAGTGGCTGTCATCACCGGGCAGGTAGGCGCCGGGCCGCGCGTTACCGGTACCGCCGAAATCCTTTCGCGCCTGTCACCGGGCTTCGCCAATGCCGGGGCGAGGCAGGAGCTTTTCGACGCCTATGCGCTCTATCTGGCGCTGACCCAGATGACGCGGCTGTGCCTTACCGGAGCCTTCGAGCGCGACGACGTTCCGCCGGGGCTTTCGGATCTGCTTCTGGCGGTGACCGACCTGCCGGATTTCGGTGTGCTCGAAGCACATCTCAAGGAGACGTCGCAGAAGGTCAGGAAGGATTTCGACCTTTTGCTTCGTGCGGGATGACCGGGAAGCGATCGTCCCTTGGAATCGGGGACGTTTCGTGGTCCTCCAGTCTCATGCAGCTACTCTGTTCGCCGAATCTGCTGCAGCGCCCGGCTTGCGTGAGACTGCAAAATCCGGTCGCGCAGATAGGCATAGAAACGCGGCGGCAGCATGCCATAGTCGAATCGGGACGGTTTGCTCCCCGCGATAGGCCTGAGATGATCGGGACCCGGCCAGAGGAAATGATTGGTTTCGGTGACGACGATCCATGATGGCGTGTCATCGAGGCCGAGATAGGCCTTGAGGGGCGCAGGTATTTCTACTGCATCGGCAGGATCAGCTGGTGGCGAGTGTGTGACCGGAACGACCGTTATGACTTCACGGCCCTCCACGACCGCGCGGCGACAATGGCGCATGGTCGGTTTTTGCGACCTTCTTCGGCACCCTTTTCGTGTTCTCTCACCCAGAGGTAAGAATAGGAAATCACCAGACCCGGGATAGGTTTGGGCAGGCTCACGGTGTCCAGTCTTTGAGCATTGCATCAAGCCCGGCATATTCGCTCGATACGGCGCTTTCGGCGATGGCGTTAAGCGTCTCGTCGTCCAGCTCTTCCACAGGACGGGCGACCCGTCCCTTGACCAAGACCTCGAACATCGCCGCCGACAGGAGTACCGTGTGGGTCCGGCCATTCTTTGTGATTGCGACCGGCGCACGCTGGGCAGCATCCTGAAAACGCCCGACATTCTGCTGGAATTCCGTTGAAGTCACTCGCATGACAAGGCCTTTCTTTTTTATCCAAAATAGATAAAATAGATAACTTTGTCAAAGCGTTTCAGCTCGCGTCCACGAGGTGGATCAGGCCTGGGATGGTGATAAAAACTTCACGCTGCAACCTTGACGGCCAGCACGCTCTTCTTCACCGGAATGCGCACTGACACGATCGTGCCGACACCTTCGCTCGACCGGATCTTCAGCGCGCCGCCCTGAAGCTCGGCCAGCGAACGTGAGATGGCAAGGCCAAGGCCGGACCCGGCATGGCTCTTGGAGAACTGGTTCTGCACCTGTTCGAACGGCCGTCCGAGCTTTCCGAGCGCCTCCTTGGGGATGCCGCAGCCATTGTCCTCGATCGTCAGCACCAGCGCGCCGGATGTGTTGCGGGCCCTGACCGATATGTGGCCGCCCTGGCCGGTGAACTTCACCGCATTGGACAAAAGGTTGATGACGATCTGCTTGATCGCACGGCGATCGGCGACCAGCGTCAGCGCATCGGCAATGCGCGTTTCCACGGTGATGGCCTTTTGCGCCGCCTGCAGCGAAACGACGCGTACGGTTTCGCTGATCAGCGGGCCGAGGTCGATCTCTTCCCGGTCCAGAGAGAACTGGCCGGCCTCGATCTTGGACATGTCGAGAATATCGTTGATGACGCCCAGCAGGTACTTGCCGCTGCTGTTGATGTCGGTGGCATATTCCTCGTAGCGCTCCGATCCGAGCGGGCCGAACAGCCCTTGTTCCATCAGTTCGGAGAAGCCGATGATGGCGTTCAGCGGCGTGCGCAACTCATGCGACATGTTGGCCAGGAATTCGGATTTGGCCCGGTTCGCCGCTTCGGCCCGTTCGGTTTCCTTCATGTATTTGCGGTTGAGGTCGACCAGTTCGCGCGAACGCTCCTCTTCGGCCCGCCGCGCGAGGCTGAGATCATGGATCGTTGCCATCAGCCGTCGCTCACTGTCGACCAGCTTCTCCTGGTGCAGCTTGATCTGGGTGATGTCGGAACCGACCGAGACGATGCCGCCGTCCCGGGTCTTCAGTTCGTTGACCTGCAGCCAGCGGCCGTCGGCCAACTGCCGCTCGAAAGTGGCGCCGCCCTGCAGGCCGCTGGTGTGGGCAAGCCGCCTTTCGGAAGCAAAGGCCAGCATGCGTTCTTCCAGCGCCGCGCGCGCGGTGCCCGGCATCACGTCGCGGTCCGAAAGCCCGTTGTCCTGCTGGTATTTGGAATTGCACATGATCAGGCGCTGCGTCGAATCCCACAGCACGAAGGATTCGTTGATGTTCTCGATCGCCGTTCTGAGGCGAAGGTCGGCAGCCTCGGAACGCAGCGCCAGATGACGCTGTTCGGTGACGTCGACGGCGATGCCGATCAGCTGGATCTCCGGCGCTTCCGGATCGATGACCTGTGCCCGTGCGCGCATCCAGACCCATTGGCCATCGGCATGGCGCATGCGGAACACCTGATCGATGTGATCGATCTCGCGTGCGACGATTCTGTTGGCGAGCTCGAACAGGTCGCCGTCCTCGGGATGGATGATCTGATCGACCTCGCCGAAGGACAGCATCGTTTCGCAAGGCTTGTAGCCGAGCATGTCGTACATCGAGCGCGACCAGTACATCTTGCCGCGCACCATGTCCCAGTCCCACAGGCCGCAGCGGCCGCGAACCAGCGCCATGTCGATGCGCTGATGCGCTTCGAGGTAGATGCGGTCGGCCGCCTGCGCACGTGCCGCCTGGCCGAAATAGGCATAGAGGATGACGATCAGCACACCGGCCGTCAGCACGAACAGGGTGACGTTCAGCGAAACGGTCTTGCGCCAGGCATCGAAAACCGCGTCCTGTGGCACCAGGGCCGCCGATGCACCCTTTCCGCCATTCGCCAGGCTGACCGCGGCGTACCAATCCCGTCCGTCGATGTTGACGTCCATGACGCCCGCACGATCGCCGAACATGAACAAGGGCTGGCCGCCCTCGACGAGGCCGTCCAGCGAATGGCCCTGCCATGGCATCGAGCGTGGCGTCACCGCGACGATCTTGAAAGCGCTGTCGGTGATGACAAGCACATGGCTGCGGCCCATCGCGCCCTGACGGCTGGTGGTCTCCAGCAGATCCTGTATGGCGCCGGGCACCGTTTCCGAGGTGGTGGCGAGCGAACTGGCCAGCTGGCCCGCCGCCAGCGTCAGGATCGCCTTGGCATTGCGCTCGACATCGTCGCGCTCGTTCATCAGCGACAGCACGCGCAACGCCGCGATGACGATCAGGAAGGTGATGATGAGGACGGGTATTGATCGGCGCAGCAGCGGCTCGGCGGCCAGAAGCCGCCGGTAGGCCGGTTCGGCGATGAGTCGCGTATTCCCGGCAAGACCGTCGCCGCGCGTCTCACGATGCGCAAAAACCGTCCCTCCGGGCGCGCCCCACGCGTCCGCCTTCGCCATAAATGGCACTCCCCGAATTTGCCTATGCTGCTTGGTGATCCGGCAAACGCCGCACTTCCGAATCGTCAGTAAAGAATCAAAGGTGATTCGCCTTGTCCAGTGGTCCGGCGAAAAAAGATTAAAAATCGACTAAAATAATGGGCTTTCGCTGGCGCAGCGCCTAACGGAAGCCGCTGCTGTCAGGTCCTGGTTGAAATTCACCAGCTTGGCGGCGTGCACGGATCTCCCTTCTGCCACAACAAGGGGAGAAGAAAGAGAGCGGCTAAGCCAGCGTGCGCTCGACAATATCCCGCAGATCCGCCGACAGGTTTTCGGCGCCGGCGATCGAGAGCAGCGCTTCCCTGGCCTTCGCCTGCCGCAAGGGTTCGAGCGAACGCCAGGATCTGAGCGCCGTCGCCAGCCTTGCCGCCACTTGCGGGTTGCGCTTCTCAACCTCGAGGACGGTTTGAGCAAAGAACCAGTAGCCTTCGCCGTCGGCCCGGTGGAAGCCGGTCTGATTGGCGCTGGAGAAGGTGCCGATCAGCGAGCGCACCCGGTTCGGATTGCCCATCGAGAAGGCCGGGTGGTTGGTCAAGGCCTTCACGGTGTCGACGGTTTGCGGCCCCGGTACGCTGGCCTGGATCTGGAACCATTTGTCCATGATCAGCAGGTCGGACCCGTAGGTCGTCTCGAAAGCCGCCAGCGCCTCGACCGCCTCGGGCGAACCGTGGTGACGATGCGCGAGCACGGCAAGTGCTGCCGCGCGGTCGGTCATGTTGGTCGCGGACTGGAAATGCCCGGCAGCGAGTTCCGCTCCGCCCGGCTGCAGCGACAGATAATCCAGCAGGGTGTTGCGCAAGGCGCGTCGTCCGGCGCTTGCGGCGTCGGGGCTGAACGCTTCTCTGTCGGCAAGGCTGAGGTAGAGGCCCGAAAAAACGTCCCGGTTCGCAGTGCCGATCGCCAGCGCCAGTGCCTCGCGAGCCGCATAGATGGCATCGGGGTCGATGTTCCTGCCGATGTCGCGGGCAATGTCGGCTTCGCCGGGCAGGGCCAGCGCCAATGCCCGATAGGCCGGCTCCAGCGTCTCGTCGCCGGCAATGCTGCCGGCGAGCTCGGTCAGCCGCGGCGCAAAGGCCGGCTGCTTGCCGCCGAGGATCTCGCGGAACGCTGATATCAGCGCATCGGTCAGCAATGTGTTGAAGGCCTGCCAGCGCGAGAAGGCGTCGCCGTCATGGCGGGCAAGGAAGAACTGGTCGTCGGCTTTCTGCTCGACGGACAACGTCACCGGCGCCGAAAAGCCGCGGTTGAGCGACACGGCCGGGCGCTCGGTGACGCCTGAAAACCGCACCATGTGGCGACGCTTGCGGATATGAATGACGCCGTCCTCGACGCTGGCGCCCTCGACGCTACTATACGGCACAGGCTTGCCGCCGGCGCCGATCAGCCCGAAAGCGAGCGGGATGTGCATCAGCCGCTTGCGGCTTTCGGAGGGTGTCGGCGGCACCGACTGCTCGATTTCGAGTGTGAACTCCTGCGCGGCCGGATTGTGCGCCGAACTGATCGTCAGGTTCGGCGTTCCCGCCTGATGATACCAGAGCGCGAACTGCGACAGGTCGCGGCCGGACGCATCCTCGAACACCTTGATGAAATCCTCGATCGTCGCCGCGTCACCGTCGTGCCGCTCGAAATAGAGGTCCATGCCGGCGCGAAACACGTCGGCACCGAGAATTGTGCGGATCATGCGCACCACTTCGGAGCCCTTCTCGTAGACCGTCGCGGTGTAGAAATTGTTGATCTCGCGGTAGCGGCGCGGCCGCACCGGATGCGCCAGTGGGCCCTGGTCCTCTGGAAACTGGTGGGCGCGCAAGGTCCGCACCTCGGCAATACGCTTGACCGCGCGCGAGCGCTGGTCGGCGGAGAATTCGTGGTCGCGGAAAACCGTCAGGCCTTCCTTCAGGCAGAGCTGGAACCAGTCGCGGCAAGTGATTCTGTTGCCTGTCCAATTGTGGAAATACTCATGCGCTATGATCGCCTCGATATTGGCGAAATCGGCGTCCGTCGCGGTCTCCCGGTCGGCCAGCACATATTTGTCGTTGAAGATGTTGAGGCCCTTGTTCTCCATCGCGCCCATGTTGAAGTCCGACACGGCGACGATGTTGAAGACGTCGAGATCGTATTCGCGGCCGAACGCCTCCTCGTCCCATTTCATCGACCGCTTCAGGGCGTCCATCGCATAGCCGGCCAGCGTCTCCTTGCCGGGCTCGACATAGATGCCGAGCTCGACCGTGCGGCCGGACAGGGTGACGAAACTGTCCGCGAGCCGGCCGAGATTGCCGGCCACCAATGCGAACAGATAGGACGGCTTGGGGAAAGGGTCGTGCCACACGGCATAATGCCAGCCGTCGCCGAGGTCGCCCTTTTCGAGCGGGTTGCCGTTGGACAGGAGCAGCGGCGCCTCGTCGCGCATTGCCTCCATGCGCACCGTGTAGACGGACAGGATATCGGGACGGTCGAGGAAATAGGTGATGCGGCGAAAGCCCTCGGCTTCGCATTGCGTGCAGTAGACGTGGCTCGAGCGGTAGAGGCCCATCAGGGCTTCGTTGCCCGCCGGCGCCACCTCGGTCTCGATGAGCAACTGGAAGCGCCGCGCCACCGGTGGCTCGAGGATGGTCAACTGGTCGGGCGTCGCCAGCAGATCCGCCGGTTTTACCTTCTTGCCGTCGATCTCGATGCGCTTGAGCGTCAGCCCGTCGCCGTCGAGCACCAACGGTGCCGACACGGAGACGCCGTCACGGCGCTCTATCGTGAGCACGGCGGTGACACGCGTTGCGTCTGGCGAAAGGCGGAAGGTGAGGTCGGTTTGCGGAATGAGGTAGTCGTTGGGGCGATAGTCTTCGAGCTTGAAGACCTGGCCGGTGTCCGTGCGCATTCCGTGGGTTTTCCTGTCGATTGCCTTGGCGGCGGATTGTGTCCGCTGGTCCAAGAAATTTGAAGTCCGCGCTATTTACACGAAACGGCCCCTCGACAAAACTGAGGCAATGCCTATTTCAGGCGTTCGTTCTCCTGTCATCATCACGAGGCATCCATGACCGTCGTCACACCGAAATTCGGCATGGGCGCATCCGTGCTGCGGCGCGAGGATGCCGCCTTCATCCAGGGCCAGGGCCTTTATACCGACGACATCCAGCCGGCTGGCGTCCTGCATGGCTATGTCCTGCGTTCGCCGGTCGCCAAGGCCAGCTTCACCATCGGTTCGACCGAGGCGGCGAAGGCCGCACCTGGCGTCCATCTGGTACTGACCGGCAAGGACCTTGCCCATCTCGGCGATCTGAAATCCGGCGTCATGCAGGAACAGCCGGACGGCACCAAGGCGCCGACGCGCGACATCCCGATCCTGTGCCGCGACCGCGTCAACTATGTCGGCGATGCCGTTGCCTTCGTCGTCGCCGACAGCCGTGCCTTGGCGCAGGATGCCGCTGAATTGATCGATGTCGACTATGACGGCGAAGACGCGGCTTCCGGGACCGCAAATGCACTTGCCGAAGGCACGCCGCTGGTCTGGCCGGAGCTCGGTTCCAACCGCGCCTTCAGCTACCACATGGGCGACAGGAAAAAGACCGAAGCGGCTTTCGCCAAGGCCGCACACGTCACCCGCATCGAGTTCGTCAACAACCGGCTGGTCTGCAACTACATGGAGCCGCGCTCCGCGATCGGCGAATGGAACGTCGAGGAGAAGCGCTTCGTGCTGACCACCGGGTCGCAAGGCGTGCACTCCATGCAGTACATCCTGGCCAGCGTGTTCAAGATCAAGAAGGGCCAGTTGCGCGTCATCACGCCTGATGTCGGCGGTGGTTTCGGGCCCAAGAGCTTCGTCTACCGCGAATATCCGCTGGTGCTGGAAGCGGCGAAGCGGCTTGGCCGCCCGGTGAAGTGGGCCGGCGACCGCACGGAACACTTTCTGACCGACGCGCAAGGCCGCGACAATTTCGTCACGGCCGAGATGGCGCTGGACAAGGACGGCCGCTTTCTCGGCATGAAGGTGGACCTGCTCGCCAACATCGGCGCCTATATCTCGCAATATGGTCCGTTCATCCCCTATATCGGCGTCACCATGTCGACCGGTGTCTACGATATCCAGGCGCTCGACGTCTCGGTGACCGGCCTCTACACCAACACCTGCCCGGTCGATGCCTATCGCGGTGCCGGTCGGCCGGAAGCAGCCTTCCTGCTGGAAAAGCTGGTCGATGCCTGCGCCCACGATCTCGGCCTGCCCGTCGAGGAGATCCGCCGCCGCAATTTCATCCGGCCGGAGCAATTTCCCTACCGGACGCAAACCGGCCGCCTCTACGACACCGGTGAATTCGAAGGCCATATGGAGCGCGCCATTGAGCAATCCGAATGGAAAGCGTTTCCGGAGCGGCTGGCGCAGTCGAAGGCCGGCGGAAAAATCCGCGGTCTCGGCATGGCGACCTATATCGAGGCCTGTGCCTTTCCGGGCTCGGAGCCGGCCTTCGTCGAACTCAATGGCGACGGCACGGTGACGCTGAAGATCGGCACCCAGACCAACGGACAGGGACACGCCACCGCCTATGCGCAGTTCCTGTCGGAAAAGCTCAATCTCGACATCGACAAAATCCATGTCCGCCAGGGCGATACCGATGAATTGAAGGCCGGCGGCGGCACCGGCGGCTCGCGCTCCATTCCGCTGGGGGGTGTGTCGGCTTCCCGCGCGGGCGAGGATCTGGCCAACAAGATCAAGCGCATCGCCGCCGACGAGCTCGAGGCTTCTGCCGGCGACATCGAGTTGTCCGATGGTGTTGCCCGCATCGTCGGCACCGATCGCTCGCTCGATTTTTCCAGCATCGCCAAGGCCGCCAAGACGCCTGACGATCTCAAGGGCTTTGGCGAGTTCGTGCAGGACGAATGCACCTATCCCAACGGCACCCACATCTGCGAGGTCGAGATCGATCCCGACACCGGCGCGACCGAGATCGTCCGCTACACCATCGTCGACGATTTCGGCGTGACCGTAAACCCGATCCTGCTCGCCGGCCAGGTGCATGGCGGCGTCGTGCAAGGCGTCGGCCAGGCACTGACCGAGGACACTATCTATGGCGAGGACGGACAGCTTTTGACGGCGAGCTTCATGGATTACGCCATGCCGCGCGCCGACAATTTCCCGTTCTTTCATTTCGAGACCCGCAACGTGCCTTCGACCACCAATGCGCTTGGCATCAAGGGCGCGGGCGAGGCCGGCACCATCGGCTCGACCCCGGCGGCACTCAATGCGGTGACCGACGCGCTCTGGCGCGCTTATGGCGTCAGGCACATCGACATGCCGGCAACGCCGGCGCGTATCTGGGCGACGATCCGAGAAGCGTCGGGAGCGTGACAGCAGGCCCCGGCAGCCCCTCGGCCACAGCCAGCGATGATGCCGGCGGGCACGACACGCTTACCGGCATCATGCTCAAGATCGTGTCGGTGGCGGTCTTCGTCGGCATGCAGACCTGCATCAAAGCCGCAGGCACCGTTCCGGCCGGCCAGATTGTCTTCTTCCGCTCTTTCTTCGCCATCTTCCCGATCATCGCCTTCCTGGCCTTCAGGAAAGAACTCGGCACTGCCTTCACCACCAAGCGTCCGTTCAACCACATCGCCCGCGGCCTGGTCGGCGTCTGCGCCATGGGGCTCGGCTTTTTCGCGTTGACCCGGCTGCCGCTGCCCGAAGCGATCACGCTGAACTACGCGCAGCCGCTGCTGGTGGTGGTGTTCAGCTCCATCTTCCTCGGCGAGGCTATCCGCGTGTATCGCTGGAGTGCGGTCGCGGTCGGCCTGGTCGGCGTGCTGATCATCTCCTGGCCGGAACTGACGCTGCTGAGTTCCGACCAGGCGCTCGACGACCAGGAAGTGCTTGGCGTCATGGCCGCTCTTGTCGCGGCAGCGATCTCGGCCGTCGCCATGCTCTTGGTGCGCAATCTCGTGCAAAGCGAGCGTACGGCGACCATCGTGCTGTGGTTTTCGGTGACGGCGAGCGTCATGTCGCTGCTGTCGCTGCCATTCGGCTGGCAGGCGCTGACGCCGCTCCAGGCGGCCCTTCTTGTTGCCGCCGGCTTCTGCGGCGGCCTTGGCCAGATCCTGATGACGGCGGCCTATCGCCATGCCGAAGCCTCGGTCGTGGCGCCGTTCGAATACACCTCGATGATCCTAGGCCTCGTCGTCGGCTATCTCGTCTTCGGCGACGTCGCCACGCTCCATATGCTTGTCGGCGGCCTGATCGTCGTCGCCGCCGGCATCTTCATCATCTGGCGCGAACGCCAGCTCGGCCTGGAGCGCACCCGCACGCGCAAGGCATCTTTGCCTGAAGGGTGACTACGACAGCTCGGCTCGCTCCTTCGCCAACCGAACCAGCACCGTCCTCGTCTGTTCGTCGGCGGGGAAAAACGATTCGATCGCCAGTTCCGAAAGCGTCACGTCGAGCGGCGTGCCGAACACGGTGATGGTGCTGATGAACGACAGCACCTGATCGCCATGCGCCAGCCTGAGCGGATGCACGATGGCGTTCGGCTCGACCGGCGACGGCCGGCTGCCTCTCAAGCCTGACGGATAAGTCCTCAGCTCACGCTCGAGTTCGATCAGCGCCGCGTCGCCGCTCGCGTCATTCTGGTGTTTCAGGCGCTCGAGCAGATGCGTGCGCCATTCCTGGAGATTGACGATGCGTGGCGCGATGCCGCCGGGATGCAGGCTGAGGCGAAGCACGTTGACCGGCGGCGTCAGCAGCGAAGCCTCGCTGACATCGGCAAGGAAGGGAGCGATGGCGGCGTTGGCCGAAACCAGGTTCCAGTGGCGGTCGACAGCGAGTGCCGGGAACGGCTCGTGGCCTTTGAGCACGATTTCGACCGCCGCCATCGCCGGCGCCATTGTCGTGTCGGTCAGCGAGCGTTCGCCGAAACTGGGGGCAAAGCCGGCGGCGAGCAGCAACTGGTTGCGTTGCCTCAGCGGGATCGACAATTGCTCGGCCAGATGCAGCACCATGTCGCGCGAGGGCGCGGCGCGGCCGCTTTCGACGAAGCTCAGATGCCGCTGCGAGATTTCGGCCTCCATGGCGAGGTCGAGCTGCGACATGCGCCGGCGCGTGCGCCATTCGCGAATGAGGCTGCCGGCGGAGGTTTGGGCTGTTGTCATGAGTGAATGGTTAGGCTGGTGAGGACGGCATTTCAATTACCTGCGAGGTTATCGCTAGGTGAGCCCTCGCAGCTTTGCCTTCACTTCGAGGAAATCCCGCCACGCCAGCTTCTTGTGCGACGGGGTTCGCAGGAGATAGGCCGGATGCAGCGTCGGCATGGCCGGGATGGCGATGCCGGATGCCGTCGTGTGAACGCGCCAATTGCCGCGCAGCCGCAATATGCCTTCCGAGGTGTTGAGCAAGGTCTTGGCCGACGGGCCGCCAAGATTGATCAGCACCTTGGGATTGACCAGCTCGATCTGCCGTTCGATGAACGGCCGGCAGATCTCGGTTTCGTGCGGCGTCGGCGTGCGATTGCCCGGCGGCCGCCAGGGAATGACATTGGCGATATAGGCTGAAGTGCGGTCGAGCCCGATCGCGACCAGCATGCGGTCGAGCAGCCGGCCCGAGCGGCCGACGAAGGGCAGGCCCTCGATGTCCTCGTCGCGGCCGGGCGCCTCGCCGACCAGCATGACGGCGGCTTCCGGGTTGCCGTCGGCAAACACCAGGTTCTTGGCGGTGGCCTTGAGATTGCAGCCCTCGAACGCCGCCATATGCTGGCGAAGCTCGTCCAGCGTCGTTGCTGTGGTCGCCAATTGGCGGGCAAGTGCCGCCTGCGCTTCGTCGGGAACCGCAGTCGTCGCAGACGGCGACCGCGCGACGGGTGGTGCATTTGCTCTGTCCCCGGCTTCGCCGCGGGTCGTCGAGCGCAGCGGTGCGGCGGTGCCACCCGAAGGCGCTGCAATCGGCGCGCGTTCCATCGGCTTTGGCGCAACCTCGGCGAACCGGTTCACCGGCTGCTCTTCGAGCGCCTCGTCGACGCCCACGCTGGCGTAAAACGCCAGCAGGTCGGCGATATCAGGTCTGTTGGTTGGGGAAGCGGCAGTCATCGATTCACATTCGTCCGCGTGGCGGCAATTTGCAAGGCTGGCAGCTTGGGTTCCTTCGCAGCCTCTCGCCGGCGCGTTGGCTGACGGAGCATCAAACGAAAAACCCGCCTGTGCGGCGGGTCACTGGCGCAACTCAGCACCATGGGCAAAAATGTACCATAGCTGAGATCACCGAG
>NZ_RZQA01000859.1:0-2682 GCF_004022915.1 Mesorhizobium sp. M7A.F.Ca.US.006.04.2.1 | reverse complement strand
CGCGCAGGCCCTTGTCCGACATTTCGAAGACGCCGATCTCGTCGGTCGGTCCAAAACGGTTCTTCACCGTGCGCAGGATGCGGTAGTGGTGGCCGCCTTCGCCTTCGAAGTAGAGCACGGCGTCGACCATGTGCTCGACGACGCGCGGCCCGGCGATCTGGCCTTCCTTGGTGACATGGCCGACCAGTACGATCGCCGCACCCGTGGATTTCGCATAGCGGATCATCGCCTGGGCGGCAGCGCGCACCTGGGTGACGGTTCCGGGTGCCGAATCGGCAAGGTCGGTCCACAGCGTCTGGATCGAATCCAGGATGACGAGATCAGGCCGCTTGCCGTCGGCGATCGTCGCCAGGATGTCCTCGACATTGGTCTCCGCAGCCAGTTCCACCGGAGAAGTGGCGACGCCAAGCCGCTGTGCCCGCAGCCTGATCTGCGCGACCGCCTCTTCGCCCGAGACATAGACGATGCGGTGGCCTTTTGATGCCAGCGCCGCGGCCGCCTGGGTGAGCAGCGTCGACTTGCCGATGCCGGGATCGCCGCCGACCAGCAGCGCCGAGCCGCGCACGAAACCGCCGCCGGTGGCGCGATCGAGTTCGCCAATGCCCGAGATGATGCGTGGCGCGTCCTCGATATCGCCGGACAGCGTGGTCAGCACCACGGCGCGTCCCTTGCGGGCGTTGCGCGTGTTGGCTGGTCCTGAGCCGATGCCGCCGGACGTGCCTTCCTCGACCAGCGTGTTCCACTCGCCACAGGCATCGCATTTGCCGGCCCAGCGCTGATGCACCGATCCGCAACTTTGGCAGATGAATTGGACGCGCGATTTGGCCATCAGATGGAAGCCACGCGGTGACAGGCTGGCGGGGCAGCGCCCCCCTCTGACCTGCCGGCCATCTCCCCCTCCAGGGGGGAGATTTGCAGCTTCAGCGCTTGCGCCTTCTTTTCAACGCCAAAAATTGGCGAAAGCGTCGATGCCATCCGATCTCCCCCCTTGAGGGGGAGATGTCCGGCAGGACAGAGGGGGGCGCCAAGGAATGGGACCTGTCTCAATAGGTCACTCGAACCTTTCCGGCAGATGATGCTCCTCGGCGAGGTCGGAGAAGCGGGTGAACTCGCCCTGGAAGGCAAGGCTGACGGTGCCGGTCGGTCCATGGCGCTGCTTGGCTATGATCACTTCGGCCTTGCCCTGGACCTCGATCATCTTCGTCTCCCATGCGAGATGCTCGGGCGTGCCTTTCTCCGGCTCCTTGTTCTTGATGTAATATTCCTCGCGGTACACGAACAGCACGACGTCGGCGTCCTGCTCGATCGAGCCCGATTCGCGCAGGTCGGACAGCTGCGGATGTTTGTCGTCGCGGCTTTCGACCTGACGCGAGAGCTGTGAGAGCGCGATGATCGGCACGCCCAACTCCTTGCCGAGCGCCTTCAGTCCGGTGGTGATCTCGGTGATTTCCTGGACGCGGTTCTGCGACGCCTTGGCAGATGAACCCTGCATCAGCTGGATATAGTCGATGACCATCAGGTCCAGCCCGCGCTGGCGCTTGAGGCGGCGGGCGCGCGCCGCGAGCTGGGCGATCGAGATACCACCCGTCTGGTCGATGTAGAGCGGGCGCTTGTGGTTCTCCTGCGTGTAGGCGACAAGCTTGCCGAAATCGGCTTCCGTCAAATCGCCGCGCCGGATTTTCGACGATGGAATCTCGGTCTGCTCGGAGATAATGCGGGTGGCCAGCTGCTCGGACGACATTTCAAGCGAGAAGAAGCCGACGACGCCGCCATTGGCCGCCTTGACGGAGCCGTCGGCCTGTTGGGCAGGCTCATAGGCGGCAGCGATGTTGTAGGCGATGTTGGTGGCCAGCGACGTCTTGCCCATGCCTGGGCGGCCGGCGATGATGATCAAATCCGAAGGCTGCAGGCCACCCATGCGATGGTCGAGATCGCGCAGGCCGGTGGCAATGCCGGACAGGTGGCCATCGCGCATATAGGCCGCGCTGGCCATGTCGACGGCATTCTTCAACGCATCGGAAAAGCTTTCGAAACCGCCATCGTAGCGGCCGTTTTCGGCCAGCTCGAACAGCCGCCGCTCGGCATCCTCGATCTGTTCGCCGGGTGCCATGTCGACCGGCGCGTCATAGGCGATGTTGACCATGTCTTCGCCGACGGTGATCAGCGCGCGGCGCGTCGCAAGGTCATAGATGGCGCGGCCATAGTCGGTGGCGTTGACGACGGTCACAGCCTCGACCGCCAGCCGCACGACATATTGCGCCATCGTCATGTCGCCAACCTTCTCGTCGGCCGGCAGGAAGGTTTTCAGTGTGATCGGCGTCGCCACCTTGCCCATACGGATGAACTCGGACGCCACCTCATAGATCTTGCGGTGCAGCGGCTCGTAGAAATGGCTGGCCTTGAGGAAGTCAGAGACGCGGTAGAAGGCGTCGTTGTTGACGAGGATGGCGCCGAGCAGCGCCTGCTCAGCCTCGATGTTGTTTGGCGCTTCACGATAAAGCGGTGTTTCCGCGACGCCGAATTTTCGCGCTGCCTCTGCCATGATATCCCCGATTTCAATCCCGGCCTTTCGATATCAGAACGTGATGAGTCGGTGCTGACCTTTCTGCATCACTACCCAACCAAAGAACCTTGATGCCCGTTGTTCACAGGAACAACCAATCGTCCACAGGAGAGTATTCG
>NZ_RZQA01000858.1:0-2686 GCF_004022915.1 Mesorhizobium sp. M7A.F.Ca.US.006.04.2.1 | reverse complement strand
ACCTGGGGCGGCGGTGCCACCATGTTCTTCGCGACATAGCCAGCGCCACCCGCCGCGGCCACCGCCACGCTCAGAATTATCAATCGCGATGCTGGCATCTGTCCGAACCCTTGCCCTGGCAAACCACGTAGCCAAGCCGGACTTTGCAGCGGCAATCGTCAAAACAAGGTTAATGTAATGCTTACGATCGTGATTAATTTAACGTTTACATAAATTAGCCGGACTATAGCCGGACCGGCCAAAACAGCCGGGCCGACCCCGTTGAGAACGGGGTCTCGGCAATGCTGACAGACAATAAAATAATATCGTGGTCAGGCCGCCAGCCTGGCCAGCGCCCATATCATCAAAGGCGAGTCCGGATAGGTCAGCAACCCGCCAAGGCCGAGCGCGACGCCATAGGGAACGCCTTTTGCCTCGTCGGCGAAATGGCGCAGAAACGGATTTTGGCCGGTAACGGCCGCAAGCATCGACTTCCGGTAGAGGATGATCGCGAGCGTCAGCAGGCCGCCGATGATTGTCGAGGCGACAAGATACTCCACGAGATTGACATTGAGGCCCATCCACATCGCGGTTGCGGCCAGAAGCTTGGCGTCGCCGCCGCCCATGCCGCCTATTGCAAACAGGCCGAACGTCACGGCCAGGACCAGGGCGCCGGCGGCGAAATGTCCGCCATAGGCCGCCCAGTCCATGCCTGTAAGGGGCGCGACCAGCGCGAAAACGACGACGAGCAGCACCGGCACGCGGTTGGCGATCGTCATCGACAGCATGTCGGAGATCGCGGCAAACAGCATGCAGAACGGAAAGACGACGAAGATCAGGGCTTCAAGCATCGGCGCCACGCCTATTGTCCGATTTTATTGGGCTCAATCTAAGATATGTTCGATTAACGATTGATGAGGCCAGGAACGAAAAGACGACCTATATTGGCAGCGGCATAAAAAAGGCCGCCACGCGGCGGCCCTTTTCCAGAAAATGCGATGCAAGTGCTCGGCGATAAGCCGATCAGCTGCCGGTCGGCGCGTTGTTCAGGGTGCTGCCAATGTTGGTGAACTTGGCATTCAGCGCATTGCCGAGCGTGCCGGCGCCAGTGATGATGGCGAGCGCGATGAGAGCGGCGATCAGACCATATTCGATAGCGGTCGCGCCGGATTCGTCCTTCACAAAACGTGCGATGAGATTAGACATTCGAGAGCTCCTACTCCACGTGTTACAGCACTTCCGTCAACTTCTGTGATGGTTGATCGGATGCTGCCAATCTAGGGAGAAGCTCTTTCGATCGGCTTAAGAAACAGCCTTACCGATTCCTTTCCCGGTTCGAAC
This sequence comes from Mesorhizobium sp. M7A.F.Ca.US.006.04.2.1, assembly GCF_004022915.1. Classification (NCBI taxonomy): domain Bacteria; kingdom Pseudomonadati; phylum Pseudomonadota; class Alphaproteobacteria; order Hyphomicrobiales; family Phyllobacteriaceae; genus Mesorhizobium; species Mesorhizobium sp. M7A.F.Ca.US.006.04.2.1. Next base: position 1,366 of record NZ_RZQA01000858.1, on the reverse strand, counting down.
ATATTGCGTGGTTAACTTCGGGCTAAAGTACCGCCGCGCCTTCCAGTCCCAGGTTTGGCAGGCTTGCGCCCCGACTGGACCGCGCCTCGCGGGGCGCCCTTATCGGCCATTGCAGGATTGGCAACATCGCAGGCTTAACCGTTGGTTCACCAATCTCGTTCATGTTCCGTTGATCAGTCCGCCTGCGTGGAGCGCCTCAATGGCCCAGCCGAGATCGTCAATCCTGATTGCCGCGCTTCTTGCCGTCTCGAGCTTCGTCGCGCCCGCCATGGCCGGCGCCGGCATCGAGGTCACGATGAACCAGGCCAAGATCGTCAAACTGTCGCGTCCCGCAGACACCATCGTGGTCGGCAACCCGGCAATCGCCGACGCTTCCGTGCAGGACGCTTCGACGATCGTGCTCACCGGCAAAGGTTTCGGCGTCACCAATCTGGTCGTGCTCGATACCGACGGCAGTCCCATCGTCGATGAGCAGGTTACCGTCGTGCGGCAGGCTGCTTCGTCGGTGCGCATCTATCGGCGTGCCGAAATCCAGACGATGTCCTGCACGCCGTATTGCGAAAGCTCCTACAAGAGCGAAGCGGAGAAGTCTTCCGAGGCGGAGATGAGCGTCAGCCGATAGGTGGCGTGACCGGCTGCCGGTGCGGTTATTGGCCGGTTAAGAGGCCTGCGCCGACTTTAACGATCATCCAAACCGGACCTCAATCGGTTTGCGTTAATGGTCCTTCCGAGACCGCATAGAGATCGGCAGGATCGGACATGAGCAAGGGATACGGCCGCGCAGGCGACCACAAAGTGAGATGCCCAAGGTTTTTCGCCCGTTTTCTTCGTGACCGGCGCGGCGCCACGGCAATCGAATTCGCGATCCTTTCAGTCCCCTTCGCGCTGCTTGTCTTCGCCATTCTGGAAAGCTGCATCTCGTTTGCCGCGCAGGAAGTGATGGCCAACATCACCGACGATGTCGCGCGCAAGCTTCGCACCGGCCAGTTGAGGGCGGTTGACGTCGCCGGAACCAACTTGCGGGACATGATCTGCACAAAACTGCAGATCATCGTTTCCCAGGATTGTCCCAATCAACTGCTGGTGGATCTTCGCCAATATACATCGTTCGCGGATGCGGCCACGGCCGGCTTCAAGATCCAGAACGGCGATGTCGTATTGACGAAAGGCACCGCAACCCAGTCGTTTTCAGTGACAGCGGGTGCGGCGGAGTCGAGGAACATGCTGCGGGTCTTTTACAAATGGCCGATCATGACCGACCTGCTGGCCAAATCAATGGGCGGCAACAAGACGCTGCACTTCGCATCGGTGACCTGGCAGAACGAACCGTTCGACAACTGAGCGGAATGCACGAGCAGTATAAGAA
>NZ_RZQA01000857.1:0-2692 GCF_004022915.1 Mesorhizobium sp. M7A.F.Ca.US.006.04.2.1 | reverse complement strand
GCGTCGTTCCAGGCGATTGCCGCGCCTGGCGCGCGTCCAGCCGTACTCGGCCACCCGCAATATGGCTTGGCCAGGCTGATCGGCAAGATCGGCGTATTGCGCGGCGACGTCGAGGAGATTGGCGTGGCCGAACCGCGACGTGCGCTTCGCGCTGCCCTTGTCGGCGAAGCGCTGCGGCCGGCCGAAACCACCGAACTCTGGGCCGAGACACGTGCCGGTTTCCCGGCGTCCGACATTGCCGGCGCCTTCGCCGAGGTGACCTTGCTCGAAGCCGCCAGCGAACGTGATGAGGCCGTCGCCATCGCCGTCGCGCTCAGGCGCGCGGTCGAACAGCCCGGCCAAAGGGCGGCTCTCGTCACCGGCGACCGCGCGCTGGCGCGTCGCGTCTCGATCGAGCTCCAGCGCTTCGGCGTCGTTGCCGACGATTCCGGTGGCACACCGCTCGCCAACACTCCGGCGGCCAGCCTGCTCAGGCTGGCGCTCGAGGCACTGTTCCGGCCAGGCGATCCGGTTGGCCTGCTGTCGCTGCTCAAGCATCCGCTGCTCGGCCTCGGCCTCGAACGGGCCGATGTGCGCCACGCGGCGGAGCTGATCGAACTGGTGGCGTTGCGCGGCGGGACCGGCCGCCCCGACATCGTTTCGCTACCGGAACTGTTCGAAGCCCGCCTCACCGGCTTGGGCGGCGGCAGCCGGCAGCCCTTCTGGTTTTCCCGGCTGACCGTGCGCTCTATCGAAACTGCGCGGAATTTGCTCGAACGTCTCAAGCAGGCGCTGGCGCCGCTCGCAGCCTTCCGAGGCCGGGATGACGCCGTCCTTGCCGCGCTTGTCAGGGCCAGTGTCGTGACACTCGAAAATCTCGGCCGCACCGCCGACGGCGGCCTTGGCGAACTCTATGCCGGTGACGCCGGCGAGAAGCTTGCCGAACTGCTGCGCGGGCTGGTCGCGGCTTCGGCTTCGCTGTCCTTCGCGGCGACCGAGTGGCCCGACATCATGGCGGCGCTGATCGCGCCTGAAACGGTCAAGCCGGCACAAGGCACCGACCGGAACATCGCCATCTGGGGCGCGCTGGAAGCCCGGTTGCAGACGGTCGACACGCTGGTCATCGGCGGGCTCAACGAGGGCGTATGGCCGCGCAAGCCAGAGAGCGACCGCTTCATGTCGCGGCTGATGAAGACCGGCATCGACCTCGAACCGCCCGAGCGGCGTATCGGCCTTGCCGCGCATGATTTCCAGATGGCCATGGGCGCCGGGAAGGTGGTGCTGTCCCGCTCGGCACGTGCCGGCGATGCACCCGCCGTGCCGTCGCGCTGGCTTCAGCGGCTGCTGACCTTCATCGGCAGCGACCAGGCAGCGGAGCTGCGCCGGCGTGGCGACGAGCTGCTCGCCTGGGCGCGCGCGCTGGATGCCGGCCCAAGGCAGGATTTCGCGCCACGGCCGCAGCCGCAGCCGCCGCTGTCGGTGCGCCCGACGCATTTCTCGGTCACCGAGATCGAGACCCTGCGCCGTGACCCCTACGCCGTCTATGCAAGACGCATCCTCGGCCTGATGCCGCTCGATCCGGTTATTCGCGACCCCGGTGCGGCCGAGCGCGGCACGCTGTTTCACGCCATCCTGCACCTGTTCTCAGGCAGCGTCGCCGATCCGCGCGCTCCCGATGCGCTTGCCGGCCTCATCGCCGCCGGCCGCGCCTGCTTTGCCGAAGCCGCCCTTCCGGCCGACGTCGAGGCGGTGTGGTGGCCGCGCTTCGAAAAACTCGCCGCCAACATCATCGAGTGGGAGCGCACGCGCGCTGATGCTGTGACAAGGCGCCATGCCGAGGAGCGCGCCGGAAAGACCGTTGTCGGCCAATCCGGCGTGACGCTGTCCGGCTACGCCGACCGCGTCGACCTTCTGGCCGGCGGCATGGCCGACATACTGGACTACAAGACCGGCTCCTCGCCGTCCAAGGTGCAGGCGCACACACTGCTTGCGCCGCAACTGGCGCTCGAGGGCGCGCTGCTCAGGCGCGGCGCCTTCAAGGATTTGGGCGTGCGTGAGCCCTCTCAACTGGCTTTCATCAGGCTGAAGCCGAATGGCGAGGTGTTCGAGGAATCCATCCTCGAACACAACCGCCAGCCGCGAACCGCGACCGATCTTGCCGAAGAGGCCTGGGCACGGCTGGAAAAGCTGCTGATCCACTATGCAGACCCTGCGACCGGGTATCTGTCGCGCGCGCTGCCGTTCCGCGAAGGCGAGACGGATGGCGACTACGACCATCTTGCCCGCGTGCTCGAATGGTCGGCAGGCGGGGATGCCGGCGACGAGGGAGGGGAGGCATGAAGAAGGCCTATCCCATTCCCAGCGACACCGCGACCAGCCAGGCCCGCGCCGCCGACCCCGGCAATTCCGCCTGGGTGTCGGCCAATGCCGGCTCCGGCAAGACCCATGTGCTGGCCCAGCGCGTCATCCGGCTGCTGCTGCGCGGCACCGATCCGTCGAAGATACTGTGCCTGACCTATACGCGCGCCGCCGCCGCCAACATGTCGAACCGGGTCTTTTCGACACTGTCGGAGTGGACGACGCTTGGTGACGTGGATCTGGCGGCAAAGGTCGAGGCGCTGGAGGGGCGCCGGCCCGATCTCGAGACCATGCGCCGGGCGCGGCGCCTGTTCGCCGAGGCGCTGGAAACGCCCGGCGGGCTGAAGATCCAGAC
>NZ_RZQA01000856.1:0-2695 GCF_004022915.1 Mesorhizobium sp. M7A.F.Ca.US.006.04.2.1 | reverse complement strand
GCATGCGCTCTGCCTTTGCCATGCCGCTCCTCACTCTTGCCATCGGCCTGTCGGCCATGGTCGTGGCTTCGCCGGCGCGTGCCGATTTCCGCGTCTGCAACGCCACGCAGAACCTGGTCGGTGTCGGCATCGGCTATCGCGCCAAGGCCGGCTGGATCACCGAAGGCTGGTGGCACATCGAGGGATCGAGCTGCAAGACGCTGATCGAAGGGCCGCTGTCATCAAGGTTTTACTATCTTTATGCAGAAGACGCCGAACGCGGTGGACGCTGGGACGGCCCGATCAACATGTGCGTGGCTGAAAAAGAGTTCAAGATCGCAGGCGTAACCGACTGCGTCGCCCGGGGCTTTCAGCGCGCCGGATTCCAGGAATATGACACGGGCGAACAGGCAAGCTGGATGGTCCAGCTGACCGATGAGTCCACAACGGGAGGCGCTCCAGCCACCCCGGGAACAAACAGTCAATGAGACGTAGCCGCAAGGTCAAGATCCTAGCCACCATCGGTCCTGCCTCCTCCTCGGAGGAGATGCTGAAGAAACTATTCGAAGCGGGCGCCGATGTGTTCCGCATCAATATGAGCCATACCGACCATGAACTGATGCGCACGCTGGTCGGACGCATCCGCGCTGTCGAGGAAGCCGTTGGCAGGCCGATCGGCATCCTCGCCGATCTGCAAGGGCCAAAGCTGCGCGTCGGCAAGTTCGCCAACGGCAAGGAAGTGCTGACGCAAGGCCAGACCTTCACGCTCGACGACAATCCCGAGCCCGGCACTTCGACCAGGGTCTATCTGCCGCATCCGGAAATCCTGAGCTCGGTCGAAGCCGGCCATCGCCTGCTGATCGACGATGGCAAGCTCGAGCTGAAGGCGGTGAAGAGCGACGGCAAATCGATCGTCTGCACCGTCGTCGCCGGCACCACGATTTCCGACAAGAAAGGCGTCAGCCTGCCTGACACCGACCTGCCGGTCGGCGCGTTGACCGAGAAGGACCGCAAGGACCTCGATGCCGTGCTGGCCACAGGCGTAGACTGGGTGGCGCTTTCCTTCGTGCAGCGGCCGGAGGATCTGGCCGAAGCGCGCAAGATCGCACGCGGCCGGGCGCTGATCATGGCCAAGATCGAGAAGCCGCAGGCTGTCGCCCGGCTGGCCGAGATCATCGAATTGTCCGACGCGCTGATGGTCGCCCGCGGCGATCTCGGCGTCGAGATGCCGCTCGAGGCGGTGCCCGGTATCCAGAAGCAGATCACGCGCGCCGCACGCCGCGCCGGCAAGCCGGTGGTGGTTGCAACGCAGATGCTGGAATCGATGATCACGGCACCGGTGCCGACCCGCGCCGAGGTGTCCGATGTTTCGATCGCCGTCTTCGAAGGCGCCGATGCCATCATGCTGTCGGCGGAATCGGCGGCGGGTGCCTATCCCGTCGAGGCCGTGGCAATGATGAACCGTATCGCCACCAAGGTCGAGACCGATCCGACCTATGCCGGCATCATCAACGCCCAGCGCTCCGAGCCGGAAGCGACCGGCGCCGACGCCATTTCGCTGGCCGCGCGCGAGATCGCCGAAACGCTGAAGCTGTCGGCGATCATCACCTACACTGCATCCGGCACCACAGGCCTGCGCGCCGCCCGCGAGCGGCCGCAAGTGCCTGTTATCGCGCTGTCGCCGATCCTCAACACGGCGCGGCGGCTGTCGCTTTTGTGGGGCACGCATTGCGTTGTCTCGCCCGACGCCGTCGACCTCGACGACATGGTCAACCGCGCCTGCCGCATCGCCTTCGACGAAGGCTTCGGCAAGCCAGGCGACCGCGTCATCATCACCGCGGGCGTACCGCTGCGGACACCGGGTTCGACCAACATGCTGCGCATCGCCTATATCGGGTCGGACACACAAGTCAGCCGCTAGATTCCTAAAGCGTGTCGGCTCTGAACGGTTCGGGCGACCGGCTTCAGGTCGGCGCGAGTTCGGCCTGCGGTACCTTGATATCGGCGCATCTGCCGGCGCCGTAGGCGTCGCCGGCGATGCGCGCCTCCACGGTCCTGGCCATCGCCTGCAGGTCGATACTCTTGCCGGCGACCTTCTCGATGGCGCCGACGGTCAGGTCGGGCGCGATCCAGTCTGGCTTGTGACCGAGATTGTGCACCCAGACGAGTTCGGCACCGGCAATGTCGCGCGCCAGACCGACCGAATGGATATGTGCATAGACCACCTTGTCGCGATCGCCTGAAATGACCACGGTTGGCGCCTTGATCTCGTTGTAGCGCGGTGCGGCGTCGAGGGCATAGCGATAGAGCCCGGCGACATCGGTGGCGTTGGCGCGAAAGGCTTTTGGTCGCAGCACCAGCGGGATAGAGGCCATTCCGAGATAATTGTCCGGCACCTTGTTGGGCGAGAAAACGCAGGTGGTGGCGTCGGCCATCTGCAGTGTACCGGCCGGATAGGTCAGCGTTTCGGAAAACAGCCAGCCGAGCACGGGAATGGTGGTCAGATCGTAGTACCAGGCGGTTGCGCCGCCCGGCCATGGATGGGTCGCCGGTGCGAGGAAGACCAGTCCAAGTGTCTTGTCTGGATGCTCGCGGCCAAAGGCCGATGTCACCACGCCGCCGAAGGAATGGCCGACGATGACAGCCTTCCTGATGCCGAGATGGTCCATCAGTGCGGCAATGGTGTTGGCCTGCGCCGACGGGTTCTCGTTGTTGG
>NZ_RZQA01000855.1:0-2705 GCF_004022915.1 Mesorhizobium sp. M7A.F.Ca.US.006.04.2.1 | reverse complement strand
CCATAGGCGCGGTCATTCAGGGTCTGATGTTCAAGCTTCAGCATACGCGGGCCGCTCCGATCACCAGTTCGACAGAGCGCGATCGAGCGTCTCGGCCAGTTGCTCGGCATTGTCCCTGGCAAAGGGCAGTGGCGGCCTGATCTTCAGCACATTGCCGCGCGGACCGCAGGACGAGATCAGCACGCCGTCCTCGCGCATGGCTTCGACGACCGCCGATGTCTTGGTGGCGGCCAGAGCCTCGTCGCCGTCCGCCGTCAGCTCGACGCCGAAATAGAGGCCGTTGTGCCTGACATCGGCGACCGCGCCGTGCCGGCCCTGCAGGGCGCGCAGCAGTTCACTCGTATAGGCGCCGACATTGAGCGCATTCTCGATCAGCCCCTCGCCTTCGATGACCTCCAGAACGGCGAGGCCGACGGCGGCCGCGACCGGATTGCCGCCGAAGGTGTTGAAGTAGCCGGTGTTCGAACCGAAGGAGGCGACAAGCTGCGGCCGCACGAGCACGGCGCCCATCGGGTGCCCATCGCCGATCGGCTTGCCCATCGTGACGATGTCAGGCCCGATGCCATAGTTTGCGAAGCCCCACATGCCCTGGCCAAGCCGGCCGAAGCCGGACTGGACCTCATCGGCGATGACGATGCCGCCGGCCTTTTTGACGTGATCGGCTGCCTCGCGCATCACCTTCGCATCGGGAAAGAAAATGCCGTCGCTGGAAAAGGCCGAGTCGAGAAGCAGCGCCGCCGGCTTGATGCCTTTTGCTCGCATGTCCTCTATGGCAGCGGCGACATTTCCGGCGAAATCATGCGCGGCCCGGCCATGGTCGCGGAACGTGTCCGGCGCTGCCACCGTGCGGTGGTGCGCTGGTACCCCCTTTGCCCCGACCGCCGCCGGCGACAGTTGCGCCGTCGCTATGGTGGCGCCGTGATAGGCGAAATCGGTGATGATCACCCCGGTGCCGCCGCTGGAATGCTGGGCAATGCGGATGGCAAGGTCGTTCGCCTCGCTGCCGGTGCAGGTGAACATGGCGTGGCCAAGATGGGCCGGAACGGTGCCGAGTAGTTTTTCCGCATAGTCGAGGATGATCTCGCTGAGATAGCGTGTGTGGGTGTTGAGCGTTGCGGCCTGCCTCGAAAGCGCCTCGACGACGCGCGGATGGCAATGCCCGACCGAGGCGACGTTGTTGTAGGCGTCGAGGAACTTGCGGCCCTGGGCGTCGTAGAGCCACACACCGCTGCCGCGCACCAGATGGATCGGGTTGCGGTAGAAGGCGCGGTAGGTCGGCCCAAGCAGCCTGGCGCGGCGTTCGAGCAGCGCGCGCTCCGATGCAGCCGCGTCGGCATTTGCGGGGTATGGCGAGGACTGGGACACGGGAATCTACTCCGGATTGGAATGGTCGAGAAAATAGCGGCGGGCATCGGTGGACGACAGGCCGTTCAACCGTTCGAGTGAAGCCCAGACTTCGGTGGCGAGGCGCAGCACGTAGTCGCGCTTGGCCGGGAAACGCTCGGCCTGCCAGCTGGCGATGTTGACGATGAGCGCAAGTCGGGCACGGATCAGATCGAAGAGAATGCCAATCTCTTCCTCCTCCAGTGGTTGGAGCGACTGATAACCTGCGACAAAGCGCGCCGCCGGTGCCAGCGGATGGCCTTCCGCCGGCCAGCGGTAGACGGCGCCGATGGCGAGGTCGCAGATCAGCGGCGAATGGATCATGTCGCCGAAATCGAGAATGCCGCTCACGACCTCCGGCCGCGAAGCATCCATCACCACATTGTAGGAATTCATGTCGTTGTGGACGATCTGCGCGCGCAGGCTCGGGATGACCGGCGCAGCATGCTCCTCGAAGGAGGCGATCGCGCGCTCGACCATCGCCCGCCGACTCGGATCAGTGATGTGCGCCATCATCGGCCGTGTCTTGGCGACCTTGCGGATGTCCCAGAGCAGGTCGTTGCCGGCGGCCGGATGGAAGAAGCCGCGCAGCGCCCGGCTGAGGCGGGCGAGGAAGATGCCCAGATTGCGATCCTGCGCCTCGGAAGTCGGCGAGCGCGACAGCAACTGACCGGACAGATAGGTCACCAGCCGGATGATGCGCGGCGCCGATCCAGCGACGCTGACCGCGAACTGCGCTTCATCCTCGAGGCTTTTGCGCACCGAGGGAACCGGCAAGGTGGGGTCGACCGCAAGGATGTGGTCGAGCGCCTTGTTCTGGAAATCGGTGAAGCCAGCTTCTTCCGCCGGATGGGAGATCTTCAGGACGAACTCGCCCTCGCCGTCGGTCTGAACATGGAAATTGTGGTCGCGTTCGCCAGGCAGCGGACGCGCGGTGCCGTTCAGCCCGTAGTGCCGGCGCAGGATGGCGAGGGCGCCGGCCGTGGAGACATCCGGTGCGTCCTCGGCGAGTGTTTCGCCGAACGCATCGGGCACCGCCGCATTCATGGCTTAGCCTCGATAGGTTCGAGGCCACACCAGTCGGCGATGAACAGCGCGATCGTCTGGGTGACCTTGCGCACCGAGTCGAGATCGACGGCCTCGTCATAGCCATGCGGCATGCGGCAGATCGGGCCGTAGACGATCGCCGGCGTGTCGGCATAGAGGCCGAAGAAACGTGCATCGGTGGTCGCCGAGGTGACGTGTTCCGTCAGCGGCTCGCCCCAGACGGCGGTATGGCTGCGGCGTAGCACCGCTTCCATCTCGTCGGCGCCCTCCAGCAC
>NZ_RZQA01000854.1:0-2706 GCF_004022915.1 Mesorhizobium sp. M7A.F.Ca.US.006.04.2.1 | reverse complement strand
GCGCACGCTGTTCCACACCAGCCCGTCGCTGCCTGCTGCCCGCAGCGCCCGCCCTTCCGCCTGCGAGGCGGAATAGTCGTCCGGGTCGAGCACGCCGGGCACGGCGTTGACGTCATCGAGATCGCGGTCGACGTTGCCGATCAGCACGCGGAAATCCGCCGTCCAGCCCGGCCCTTCGTCTGTGGCGCGCATGAATTTCTGATGGTGGTGGATGGTCTCGGCAAGCGCGACGTCCTCGCTGTCGCCGGCATAATAGATCCCGTAGCTGCCATCCGAGAAGCGGCCTGGTCTGAGCGTCGAGCAATGCACGAAGGGCGCCATCACGAAACTGGCGCCGGGGCCGGAAACCCGCCTTGCGGCCGAAACCTTGCCGAGATCGCCAATCTCGAACCTTATGCGTGGGTTTGTCTTCGCCTCGACGGCGGCCAGCGCCTCCCAGTCGCGCGGGTCGGCAATGTCTTCGAACAGGTCGATCGGTGGGTGGATGGAACGGATGATGCGGAAGGTCTGGTGCCAGTCGACGCGGCGACGGACCGCAAGCCCACTCACCATGCACCACGCTCCGCATCGAGCCATTCGCGCATCGCCGAGAGATCGGAGATTTCGCCGCGCAGCATCAGGTCGAGCGCCGACTGGCCGCCAAAGGTGGCATTGGGCTTGCGGATCCAGGCATAGCCGCGCGCCGGTTCCGTGAAGAGGTAGCGCAGGCCCTTGTGTATGCCCATCAGATGCGCCATGCGGGTGCGCAGGTCGCGGTCGATCCTGCCGATGCCACCTTCCTTCGCCCCAGTCTTCCAGCGTGCCCAGGTGCGCGCCGACATACCGCCAAGCAGGATGCAGGCCTCCAGGTCGGTGAGGTTCCAGGCCTTGAACAGATTGACCGTGGTGCGCGCCAGCGCGCCCGCTTCTTCATCCGAGATAGCGGCTCCGAACGTGGCCGGCGTGGTGACGATGGATTGAAGCTGCATTGCGTTCACCTTGCTGATTGGCAGATATATAGCATGTATTTGCCAATTGGCAAGAATGCGGAGATGGCAAGGCTTGGCTGCAAAATGAAAAGGCGCGGCCACACCGCAGGCCGCGCCCTTTATTGCATCACACTGTACGGTGCCTACTCAGCCGCCTCATATCCCGCGATGCCCTTGATCTCGAGGAAATCCTCAAGTCCGTATTCGGCATATTCGCGGCCATTGCCCGACTGCTTGTAGCCGCCGAACGGCAGGCCGGCGTCCCACTGGGGATAGTTGATGTAGACATTGCCGGTGCGCATGCGCGCCGCGACTTCGCGCGCCTTCTTCATGTCCTTGGCCTGGATGTAGGAGGCGAGGCCATAGACGGTGTCGTTGGCGGTCTCGACCACCTCGTCGACGCTGTCATAGGGCATGATCGCCAGTACCGGCCCAAAGATCTCCTCGCGCGCGATGCGCATGTCGTGGGTAACGTCGGCGAACACTGTCGGCCTGACATAGTAGCCGCGGTTGAGTTCGGCCGGACGGCCGGGGCCGCCGGCGACCAACGTCGCACCCTCGTCGATGCCGGCCTGGATCAGGTCCTGGATCTTGTCGAACTGAACCTGGCTGACGACCGGGCCGAGCTTGGTGCCGGCAGCGTCGGCCGGACCGACGGTGAATTTTTCCGCCGCAACCTTGGCATAGCGGGCCGCCTCGTCATGGCGCTCGCGCGGCACGAACATGCGCGTTGGCGCGTTGCAGGACTGGCCGCTGTTGCTGAAGCAACCGGCCACGCCCTTGCTGACCGCGCTTGCGAGGTCGACGTCGGGGAACAGAATGTTGGCCGACTTGCCACCAAGCTCCTGATGCACGCGCTTGACCGTGTCGGCGGCGGCCTTGGCCACCAGGATGCCGGCGCGGGTCGAACCGGTGAACGACATCATGTCGATGTCAGGATGGCTGGACAACGCCTGGCCGACGCCCGGTCCGTCGCCATTGACGAGGTTGAAGACGCCCTTCGGCACGCCGGCCTCGTCGAGGATCTCGGCGAAGATGATGGCGTCGAGCGGCGCGATCTCGGATGGCTTGAGCACCATGGTGCAGCCGGCGCGAGCGCCGGACCCACCTTGCAGGTGATCTGGTTGAGCGGCCAGTTCCACGGCGTGATCAGCCCGACGACACCGATCGGCTCCTTGACCACGAGATGATTGCCCTTCACGTGGCGGAATTCGAAAGCCTTCAGCGTCTCGGCCATTTTGGTCAGATGCGCCAGCCCAATGCCGACCTGGCTGTCCAACGCCATCTGGCGCGGCGCGCCCATCTCGCGCGACACGGCAACCGCAAGATCGCTACTGCGCTTCTTGTAGACCGCGATGATGCGATTCAACAGGTCGAGCCGCTCGCTAACTTCGGTGAAACCAAAGCCGTTGAAGGCGCGCTTGGCGGCAGCCACCGCCTTGTCGACATCGGCCCTGGAGCCGAGCGAAATCTGCGCAAAAGCGTCCTCATTCGAGGGATCGATGACGTCCAATGGGTTGGGCACAACAGGATCGACCCACGCGCCATCGATGTAGAACTGCAGATTGTGTGACATGGTTTTCTCCTTGGCCGCATGGTCGCGCCGGGCCGTCATATCTGGCTGGAGATAACGATGCACAAACGCCGCTGTCAAACACAACCCCCGAAGTGGTTGAGCCAGTGCGGCAGTGATTGAGCCAGAGCGGTTGGGCAGCAACCGGCTTGGTGAGGATGGACT
>NZ_RZQA01000853.1:0-2714 GCF_004022915.1 Mesorhizobium sp. M7A.F.Ca.US.006.04.2.1 | reverse complement strand
GGCTTTCGGCTGATCATCATCTGCTCGCGCGGCAGGAGATCAGCCTCGCCGATGTGGCGGCGGAAGATTATGTCATGCTGACGGTTGACGAGGCACGCACGACGGCCGCCCGTTACTGGGATGCCGCGGGCCTTTCGCTCCGCGCCGTCCTTACCACCAGTTCGGTCGAGGCCGTGCGGTCGCTCGTGGCTGCCGGCATGGGGGTCACTGTCCTGTCCGACATGGTTTACCGCCCCTGGTCCTTGGAGGGGCAGCGCATCGAAGTGCGCGGGCTTGTCGAGCCCATCCCCACTATGGACGTTGGCCTTGCCTGGTCGCGTGACAGATCAATCGAACCGGCGGCTGCGGCCTTCCGGGCCTTTATGTCCGTAACCATGGGCGGCGGCGGCTAATCTCCTGCCGCCAGTCAGGCGCTATGGCTCAGGCTCGCTGGTTGAGCAGCGGAGCATGCCGCGCTCAGGAGCTGATGCCTCGCATCCTCAAGGGGGATTTCACCTTTGTCGCAAATTACCTCGTCATCGTCGTCCCTCAGGTTGCTCCCGACAAACAGAAGGAATTCTTGGACAGTCTTATTGGTCACCTCGGACCGGAACCGGAGAAGTTTCTCATCGGCGGGCGGTGACTTCACGGTTGCGGGCTACGATCTGCTCGTGGCGGAGGGGAGGCGTCGCCTCCATGAAGCCCTTGATCAGCGCGTCGCGAATTCCGGGTGCGCGCGCCTTTTCCGCCGTGGACAGCGCATCCTGAAGATCAGGCAACGTCAGTTCCGTGCAGTAGGCGGGCGTGCCCGGTTGCTGGCGCCAGGAATTCGCGAGATCGCCGGCATCAAGTGCGTCGAAACCGGTCTCGTTCACCAGTTCGCTTGCGATCGCTTTGGCATGCACATCATCGCCTGCGACGGGGATCGCGATGCGTCCGGTCATTCCGGCCGCTGCGCCACTTTCTGCGAGCGTTTGGGCGAGGACTGCATTGAATGCCTTGACCACTGGCCGGCCGAGTTGTTCGCTGGACCACACGCTTTCCGGCTTCCCATCGTCAACCTCCGCGATATTCCCGTCGCGCATGGGATAATAATTGGAGGTGTCGATCACGACCACGTTGGCTGGTACATCGGCAAAGAGGCCGGCGACATCGGGGATCTTCGCAAATGGGATCGATAGAACGATCGCCTCGACATCCCTGGCTGCTTCGTGCGCGGCAACCGGGAGCGCACCAACCTCCGTCGCTTTCTCGCCGATGTCCTCAGGCCCCTTCGAGCCCGCCAGCTTCACCGCGTGTCCGGCGGCTGACAGCTTTCGTGCAAGGGTGGTGCCGATATTTCCCGCGCCGATAATGCCGATCTTCATGCCGATTTCCTTCCAGATAATTGTGATTATGAGCTCAGCGCATGGTGCGCTGATCTATTCCGTATTGAGCGGACATCCAGAGGGTCGCGCAGGGCGGTGCTGCCGACGGAGCAGCCCGCCTCGAAACTCGTATAGCTCGCGGCATCTACTGACGGTGCGCGCCAGGCGCCAGGCAGGTTGCGGTGCTCGTTGCCCGGATGCATGCCGGTATCATCTGCCTGATCATCGTGTCCTCGTTTCGCTCGCTGATGCCGACCTGTTAGAATAGTCGACCGGGGGCTATATGGAGACTCTCTCCGATTCGGCTTTTAGATACGGAGAGTATCTCCGGTCTTCAAGGGTTCAAGGTCAGTAATGTCGCAATTTTCGGTCGCGTCAGCCCTGCGCAGGGACGCGCAGCATAATCGGGCGCACATTCTCGAGGTGGCGCGACAAGCGTTCGGCAACGATAGTGTTGACGTTTCGATGGATTCTATTGCGAAGCTGGCGGGCGTGGGAGCAGGGACGCTCTACCGCCATTTTCCAAACAAAGACGCCCTGCTGGCTGCGCTGTTAGTTCTTCATTATGAAGGCCTCGACCATCGTCGCGTTGAAATCGAAGCCGGGGAGAGCGATGCAGGCCGCGCACTCGAACTCTGGGTTGAAGCTCTCGGCGACTGGATGCTGGCTTATGAGGGCTTGCCTGAACCGTTACGGGCGGCTTGCCGAGTAGAATCCCCGCTGACGCCGACCTGCCATGCTGTCATCGCGACGACGGAGCGAATCCTGATGGCTGCACAGGACGAAGGGCTTGCACGACGGACGATGACCGGGCGCGACATCTTTTTCGGGGCACTGGCGATCGCTTGGGCGAGCGGCGCAACGGCAGCGGGCGAAGACATCCGCAACGTGCTTCGCGACATTCTGAAGAACGGGTGGATGGAACCGAAAACAGCACCGGGCGGCCGACCTTAGTCTGCCTATCCGACTGCGCAGCCTCTCGAATTTAATCACGACCGCCGCTAGCGGGTGTGCATCAAACAAGTGCTCTCTGACAGGCGGCCGCTGGGCTTGGGAAGGAGCGGCGTGTGAGGGCGGCAATTGGTCGGCCGCCCGCAGCCGCTTGCACAACCGCGATAGCAAAACCTTGGCATGATGAGGAAGAATATTGGACGAGCGGGGGTTTTCTGTACCTCTTGACCAAGCGTGAGCACTCGTCTTGGCGCTATGCTATCATTTCTGATCCCGCTTCCTGAAAACGGGGGATCCCGCAGAGCCTGAGGCAAGTCACCACTTCGTCCAGGATGATATCCAGTGCCTTGGCCACGCCGGGCTCGCCAGCCACGGCGCCGAACAGGGCGGCCCGGCCGATCGCCGCGACGGTGGCGC
>NZ_RZQA01000852.1:0-2726 GCF_004022915.1 Mesorhizobium sp. M7A.F.Ca.US.006.04.2.1 | reverse complement strand
GATCTATGTCTTCGCCGTCTGGCTGCGGCTGGTTCCTGCTGGCGGCTTTCCCGGCTGGAGTGCCGGCGTCTGGCCAGCCTTGAAGTCGCTGCTGCTGCCGGCGTTGGCGCTTGCCTTGCCGCAAGCCGCGATTCTGGCGCGCGTCACCCGCTCGGCGCTGATCGAGGTGCTGAACGAGGACTATATCCGTACCGCCCGCGCCAAGGGTCTGCCCTACCGAGCTGTGCTGTGGCGGCACGCGTTGCGCAACGCCATGATTCCGGTGCTGACCATTCTGGGCCTGCAGTTCGCCTTCCTGCTTGCCGGCACCATCATCATCGAGAATGTTTTCTATCTGCCCGGCCTCGGCCGGCTGGTGTTCCAGGCCATCACCCAGCGCGACCTGATCGTCGTCGAAAGCGTCGTCATGCTGCTGGTCGCCGCCGTCATCGCCGTCAATCTGCTGGTCGACCTTTCCTATGCGGTCGTCGATCCGCGCCTGAGAAGCCGGCAATGACACTGCACATCGACATATCAGAAGAGACGTTCGGCAGCATCCTGAGCAAGGCGTTCGGGAATACCGCCTTCGTTGCCGGTTTCGTCATCACCCTGCTGATCCTGGCAATGGCTGTCGTCTCCTATGCCTGGACGCCCTATGACGTCACGAAACTGGTGATATCGGATAAGACGCAAGCGCCCTCGCTGGCGCACTGGTTCGGCACCGACCATTTCGGCCGCGACATCCTGTCGATGGTCATGGTCGGCGCCCGCAATTCGATTGCCGTGGCGCTGGTCGCGGTCGGCATCGGCATGGGGGTCGGCGTGCCGCTCGGCGCCTTTGCCGCGGCACGCGGCGGCCTCGTCGACGAGGCGCTGATGCGGCTGAACGACCTCGTCTTCGCCTTCCCGGCTTTGCTGTCGGCGATCATGATCACCGCCATCTTCGGACCGGGCGCCGTCAACGCCATCATCGCCATCGGCATCTTCAACATCCCGGTCTTTGCGCGCGTCGCCCGGGCCGGCGCGCTGGCGATCTGGCCGCGCGAGTTCATTCTCGCCGCACGCGCCGCCGGCAAGAGCAGCACGCAGATCACAATCGAACATGTGCTGCCCAACATCGCCACGCTGCTTCTGGTGCAAGGCACCATCCAGTTCGCTCTGGGCATCCTGGCCGAGGCCGGGCTTTCCTATCTCGGCCTGGGTGCGCAACCGCCAATGCCGAGCTGGGGCCGCATGCTGTTCGACGCGCAGACCCGCATGGTGGTGGCGCCATGGATGGCGATCTTTCCGGGCATGGCGATCGTTGTCGCCGTGCTGGGGCTGAACCTCCTGGGCGACGGCATCGCCGACATCCTCGATCCGAAATCGCGGCGGCAGCGATGAGCCTGCTCGACATCGAGAACCTGTCGCTGACCATCGGCGACACGCAGATCCTCAAGGGTGTGGAGCTTTCCGTCGCGGCCGGTGAGGTGATGGGGCTGGTCGGCGAATCCGGTTCCGGCAAATCGATGACCGCGCTGACGGTGATGCAGCTTCTGCCCCATGCCGCGCGCGCCAGCGGACGTGTCACATTCGACGGCATCGACATCCTGGCAGCAACCGAGGACCAGATGTGCGCGCTGCGCGGCGACGACATCGGCATGGTGTTCCAGGAGCCGATGACGGCGCTCAATCCGGTCAAGACCATCGGCGAACAGGTTGCCGAAGGCATACGCTGGCACACCAGGGCCAGCCGCGCCGAGGCCGAAGACCGGGCGCGAAAAATGCTCGACCGTGTCGGCTTGCCCGAAGCGAAATTCCCGCTGTCGCGCTATCCGCACGAACTGTCGGGCGGCCAGCGCCAGCGCGTCGTCATCGCCATCGCCTGTGCGCTGAAGCCGAAGCTGCTGATCGCCGACGAACCGACGACGGCGCTCGACGTGGTGCTGCAGGCACAAATCCTTGATCTGTTGCGCGACCTCGTCGCGGAGAGCCGCATGGGCCTGCTTCTTATCTCGCATGACCTCGCCGTGGTGACCGAGATGGCTGACCGCATCACCATCCTGCGCCGCGGCGAGGTGATGGAAGCCGGCGACACCGCACGCACGCTATCCGAACAGCTCCACCCCTACACGCGCCAGTTGGCGCAGGCCTCGATGCATGTGCCGGCGCGCGCCAGGCTCCATGGCATCGAGACGGGCCGCCCTTTGCTTCAGATCGAGGGCGTGACCCGCGACTATCCCGGCCGGCGCACTTCGATGTTCAAGCGCGCGCCTGGTATCCGCGCCGTCGACGACGTCTCGCTGTCGATGGCGCCGAGTCAGTCAGTGGCACTGGTTGGTCGCTCCGGCTGCGGCAAGTCGACGCTCGCCCGCATGATCCTGGCGCTGGATCGGCCGACATCGGGCTCGATCCGGTTCCGCGGCGGGACCATAACCGGCAAGAGCGAAGCCGAGCTGAAGCCGGCGCGACGCGATATGCAGGTCGTTTTTCAAGATCCCTATGGCTCCTTCGACCCGCGCCAGAAGGTGGAAAAACTGGTTGCCGAACCCCTGCATGTGCTGGAGAAAAAGCCGACGCGCGCCGAGTGCCGCGAGATGGTGGCGCATGCCCTGCACGAAGTCGGCCTCGGCATCAGCGACATGGACAAATACCCCCATGAATTTTCCGGCGGCCAGCGCCAGCGCCTGTCGATCGCCCGCGCCATCATCACCCGCCCCAAGCTGGTCGTTGCCGACGAGCCGGTCTCGGCGCTCGATGTCTCGATC
>NZ_RZQA01000851.1:0-2729 GCF_004022915.1 Mesorhizobium sp. M7A.F.Ca.US.006.04.2.1 | reverse complement strand
CGATGATGACCATCCCCCCCGCCATATCGGTCATCCGATCTGGATCAGGACTTTGCCGGCATCGACCTTGACCGGATAGGTCTTGAGATTGACGCAGACCGGCGCACCGCGGGCGTCACCCGTCTTGTAGTTGAAGCGCCCATTGTGCTTGGGGCATTCGATGATGTCGTCCATCACCAGCCCGTCGGCCAGGTGCACCTTTTCATGCGTGCAGAGGCCGTCGGTGGCGAAGAACTCGTCGTCGGGGCTGCGATAGATGGCGAAGGTGCGGCCGCCATGGTCGAAGCGCATCACATCCTCCTCGTCTATGTCGCCGGTGGCGCAGGCCTCGACCCAGTCGCTCATTCAAGTCCTCCCAAAAGCAAAAAAGTGCGCAGCGGTTTTCCGTCCGGAATTGCGTTAAATAAACAGTCTAGATCGGATGGAAGCACGATCATTCCGCCGCGGCGGCGATAGTGTCGTTGTGGAATTCCTCGCGATATGGCCGTGCGGTCGGCGGCAGCTCGCGCTTGAGGAAATAGTCCTCGTTGCGCAGCTGGCGCAGGAAGACCGGGATCATCTCGCGGTAGCCGGCCAGGATCGACGGTGTCGGTTCCGGCAGATCGTGCTTGATCAGTTCGTGCAGCCTCGGCAGCGCATGATAGGGCACCATCGGAAACATGTGATGCTCGACATGGTAGTTCATGTTCCAGTAGATGAAGCGGCTGATCGGGTTCATGTAGACGGTGCGGCTGTTCAGCCTGTGGTCGGTGACATTGTCGGCCAGGCCACCATGCTGCAGCAGCCCGACCATGACATGGTGCCAGGCGCCGTAGAGCCTGGGCAGGCCGACCAGCATCAGCGGCAGGAACGAACCGGTGTAGAGCGCCAGCCCGACGGTGGCGGCATAGATCGCCGTCCAGATGCGGGCGACGCGGATCGCCTTGGGCTGCTCCTGTTCTGGAATGAAGGTCTTTTCGGCGGCGCTGACGGTGCCGGCGGCGTTGCGCAGCATATCGCTCATCGCATGCCAGGCGTCGAGCACGCCGACGAAGCCCAGCATGGCGCGAACCAGATCCGGCGGCCGCATCACCGAGATTTCCGGGTCGCGGCCGACGATGATGGTGTCGGTGTGGTGGCGCGTGTGGCTCCAGCGCCAGGTCACCGGATTGCGCATGATCATGAAGCAGGCGATCTGATAGACCGCATCGTTCATCCATTGCGTGCGGAAGGCGGTGCCGTGACCGCATTCGTGCCAGCGTGAATCCGTCGAGGAGCCGTAGAGCACGCCATAGACGAAGAAGAACGGCACGCACCACCATGTGCCCCAGAGCCAGGCGCCGCCGGCGCCACTGACGATCAGGGCGGCGAACCAGATCGCGGTATCGCGGATCGCCGGCCCGTCGGAGCGCTGCATCAGCTCCTTCATCTGCTTGCGCGGTATGTCGGTGTGATACCACTCGGCCGCCGACAGGCCGGTCTCGACGGCGAGCTTGGCGTCGCGGCCGATCAGGCTGTAGTCACGCCGGGACGGCGCAGTGGACATGATTGCCTCCCTCGGCAAAGGCATCCGCCAGAGCGAATGCCATGAAATCCCTTGGCTTCGGGCGTCAAAGTAACGCCGACTGATGATAGACTCAACATCATAAAGATAGTTTCTATCATTTCCCATCAGGATGATGTACGAAGGGCTCGAGCAAACCCGACGAGGCAAGCATGGTGAAGCGGCCGACAATATCCGATCTGGCGCGCATCTCGGGCGTCAGTGTCGCCACCGTCGACCGCGTGCTGAACAACCGGCTGCCGGTGCGCGAAGAGACAGCGCGCCGCGTCTACGAGACCGCTACCGACATCGGCTACCACGCCGCCGGCCTTATCAAGCAGCGCATGCGCCAGGAGTTGCCGGAGTACCGCCTGGGCTTCCTGCTGCTGCGGGGCAACGATGCCTTCTACGGTGACTTCGCGCGGGAACTCGAACTGGCCATCTCGCAATCGCAGCGCTTCCGCGGCGTTGCGAGCATCGATTTCGCCAGCTCCCTGGCTCCCGACGAGATCGCCTCCCAGATGCGCAGGCTGGCGGCGAAATCGAGGGCCATCGCCGTTGTCGGTCCGGACCATCCGACCCTGACAGCGGTCGTGGAAACCTTGAAGGCGAGAGGACAGCCGGTCTTTTCGGTGCTGTCCGACTTTGCCGCCGGCATCCGGGAGGGCTATATCGGCCTCGACAACCGCAAGGTCGGGCGCACCGCCGCATGGATGATCTCCAAGGCAGCCAAGCGGCCCGGCAAGGTCGCCCTCTTCGTCGGCAGCCACCGCTTCCACGGCCATGAGCTGCGCGAGATCGGCTTTCGCTCCTTCTTCCGCGAGCATGCGCCGGAGTTCAGCGTGCTTGAAACGCTGGTCAATCTGGAAGCCAACCAGGTGACCCATGACGCGATGATCGATCTTCTGGCGCGCTATCCGGATCTTGCCGGCTGCTACGTCGCCGGCGGTGGCATGGAAGGCGCGGTCTCGGCGCTGCGGGCAGCGAAGCCCGCGACCATGCCGGTGGTCGTCTGCAACGAGATCAACGCCGAGTCGCGCGCGGCACTCGCCGACAACATCCTCACCATGGTGATCTCGACCCCGCTCGCCGCTTTATGCCGTGAGCTCGTCGACCTGATGGCGCATGCCATCGAAACCGGCGCCGCCAACGCTCCGGGCCAGACCTTTCTGCCCTTCGACGTCTATCTGCCGGAAAACATCTAGCC
>NZ_RZQA01000850.1:0-2732 GCF_004022915.1 Mesorhizobium sp. M7A.F.Ca.US.006.04.2.1 | reverse complement strand
CTGGATTGCCGCACGGAAGGCAAGGGAGAAACACGCAACCATTCCATGGCCGAGTTGAAGACCCTCGATGTCGGCTATGGCTATACGGCGGATGGCGGCAAGATCTTTCCGTTTCGCGGCAAGGGTATCGGCATGATGCCGTCGCTGGATGAGGTTCTGGCGCACTTCCCGGCCCGCCGCTTCAACATCAACGTCAAGAGCAACGATCCGGGCGAAGGCGAAAAGCTGGCCGCACGGCTTGCCATGCTATCGCCGAACGAGCGCTTCTATCTCTCGGTCTATGGCGGCGACAAGCCGATTGCCGCAGTCAAGGCAGCACTGCCGGACATGCATACACTGAGCCGCGCGTCGCTGACGCAATGCATTCTGCGCTATGCCGCGCTTGGCTGGAGCGGCTATGTTCCAGATGCCTGCCGAAAAGGTACCTTGCTCATTCCCGTCAACATCGCGAAATGGATGTGGGGTTGGCCGAACCGGTTTCTCGATCGCATGCAAGGCGTCGACAGCCGCGTCTATCTGCTCGGCCCGTACACCGGCGGCGACTTTTCGCAAGGGCTGGACGATCCCGAACTGATCAAGCAGCTGCCGAACGGTTATTCCGGCGGCATTTCCACCGATGCGCTGGATCTCGTCATGCCTGACATCAAGGAACGTTTCACCCAGCCGGCTCAATCCACGCCATAAGGCCGGGACTCGAGCCGACCCCAAACCACCCTTCAAAGCAGGATGCGGTATTTCGCGAAACCTGCCTCGCCCTCGCCTGCCGGCTCGATCTTCAGCGATTTCAGCTGCGCAATGAAATCCTTGGCCTTGGCGCCGGTTTCGAACACGGCGCTGGTTCCAGGCAGCGGCGCGAACGACCAGTTGTCGTCCGCGGACGGGTTGATTGTACCCTCGCTGACGATGTAGCGGACGATGACGTCGCGATTGGTGTCCGGCGCTTCATAGATGATCTTCGAGGCATTGATGTCAGGGAAATTGCCGCCGCCACCGGCCCGGTAGTTGTTGGTCGCGACGACGAATTTCTGTTTGGGGTCAATTGGTTTTCCGTCGAAACTCAGGTCGACGATACGGTTGGCGCCAGCGTTAGCCAGCCCGCCCTTGGCATCGTATTTCGGCGGCTGCGACAGGTCTATTTTATAGGTGACGCCGTCGATGACGTCGAAATTGTAGGACGGAAAATCGGTGTTGATGAGGGCCTGGTCGGCCTTCCCCGGCTCGATCCGGTTGAAGATCCCGGCCGACATTTCCAGCCATTCCTTGACCTGCGCACCGGTGATTTCGACCGCACGCACGGTGTTGGGATAGAGATAGAGGTCGGCGACGTTCTTGATGGCGATATCGCCGGCGGGCACGTCGGTATAGTAGTCGGCGCCGTTGCGCCCGCCGGCCTTGAACGGAGCGGCCGCCGACAGCAGCGGCACATCCTTCCATTGCGTGTTCTTCAGAATATCCCTGAGGTACCAGGTCTGCGCCTGGCTGACGACCTGCACCGACGGATCGTCGGCGACCAGCGCGAAATAGGAATAGAGCGGCGCGGAGGTCTTGCCAACGGGGCGGCGCACATAGGCCAGTGTTGCCTGGTGGTCCTGCTCAAGGGCCGCGATGATGCGCTTGTCGTCCGGGACAGTCGGTTTGTTCTTATTGTCGACGCGTTCGAAGATCGGCCGCGCCTCGGAGGTGGCGGAAACGACCTTCCATTTCGACCCGTCGCGTTCCAGAATCAGGTCGATCAGCCCCATATGCGAGCCCCAGAAACCGCCCATGACGGCGGGTTTGCCCTGTAGCGTGCCCTTTTGCGTGTCGACACCATCGAGCGATTGGAAATCCTTCTTGCCGGGGAACACCAGATGCTGGTGCCCGGTGAACACCGCGTCGATGCCGGCGACGCCGGCGACGAAGAACGAGGCGTTCTCCATCATGTCGCCGTGCTTCACGTCGATGCCGGAATGCGACAGCGCAATGACGATGTCGGCGCCCGCCTCCTTCATCTGCGGCACCCAGGCCTTGGCCGCCTCGACGATGTCGCGCGTCTTGACGTTGCCTTCGAGGTTCTTGAGATCCCAGACCATGATCTGCGGCGGCACGAAGCCGATGATGCCGATCCTGATCGGCTGCTCGGCGCCCGAACCGTCCTTGATCTTCTTGTCGAGGATGACATAGGGCTTGAGATAGAGCTTGTCGTCGCGCGGGTTCGCGGCAAGCTCCGTGCCGCGGATCAGGTTGGCGCAGACGAAGGGAAAATTGGCGCCGGCCAGCACCTTGTCCAGGAACGACAGGCCATAGTTGAACTCGTGGTTGCCCAGCGTCGAGCACTCGTAGCCGAGCAGGTTCATACCCTTCATGATCGGATGCAGGTCGCCGTCCTTCAGGCCCTTCTCATAGGCGATGTAGTCGCCCATCGGATTGCCCTGCAGCAGGTCGCCATTGTCGATCAGCATCGAATTCACCGCTTCCTTGCGCACGGCGTCGATCAGGGAGGCCGTGCGCGACAAGCCCAGCGTGTCGTTCGCTTTGTCGGCGTAATAATCGTAAGGCAGCACGTTCACATGGATGTCGGTGGTCTCCATGATCCGGAGATGCGCCTGGTTGGCCTGTGCGCGAGCGGAGAAGGGATGAAGCACGATCAGCGCCCCTGTAGCTGCGGTGCCAGCGAGGAAATCGCGGCGGGAGACGGGATGGAGCAGTTGCGACATGTTTTCTCCTCATCGACAACGTGACACGCCCTGCCC
>NZ_RZQA01000084.1:0-11980 GCF_004022915.1 Mesorhizobium sp. M7A.F.Ca.US.006.04.2.1 | reverse complement strand
CGGTAGGGCGCGGGAATGGCGGCCGAGCCCGGCAACTGCATGCCAAGCGCCTCGGCCAGCGAGTTCATCGTGGTGGCGGTGCCCATGGTGTTGCAATAGCCGGTGGACGGCGCCGACGAGGCGACGATGTCCATGAACTCGTCATAATCGATCTCGCCGGCCGACAGGCGCTGGCGTGATTCCCAGACGATGGTACCGGAGCCGGTGCGCTTGCCCTTGTGCCAGCCATTGAGCATCGGCCCGACCGACAGCGCGATCGCCGGAATGTTGACGGTGGCCGCTGCCATCAGCAGCGCCGGCGTCGTCTTGTCGCAACCGATGGTCAGCACGACGCCATCGAGCGGGTAGCCGTAAAGCACCTCGACCAGGCTGAGATAGGCAAGGTTGCGGTCGAGCGCTGCGGTCGGGCGCTTGCCGGTCTCCTGGATCGGATGGCAGGGGAACTCGAACGGAATACCGCCCATCGAGACGATGCCTTCGCGCACACGCTTGGCCAGTTCGATATGATGACGGTTGCAGGGCGACAGATCCGAGCCGGTCTGGGCGATGCCGATCAGCGGCTTGCCGGACATCAGTTCGGCGCGCGTCAGGCCGTAATTGAGATAGCGCTCGAGATAGAGAGCCGTCATGCCCGGATTGTCGGGATTGTCGAACCACTCCTGCGAGCGAAATTTTTTCTTATGGGTGGGGGCGCCTGCCATCATGGTCTCCGTATTTGTAAGACAAATCGATATGGCAACGCGCGGGAGCAGGCAAGAGGGCGTGCGGTCGCAACCGGACTTTGGTGCGATAGACACGCACTAAGCCGTGCGTTACGGGTTCGGACAGTCTTGTCCGGGAGGTTTTCATGGCTTTGGTGATCGAAGGCGAGGAGCGCATTGCCGCACCGCTGCAAAAAGTGTGGGAAGCGCTGAACGATCCCGAGGTCTTGAAGGCGACCATTCCCGGTTGCCAGAGCCTGGAGATGAAGTCGCCGACCGAGATGGCGGCAACCGTGGTGGTGAAGATCGGACCGATCAAGGCGACGTTCAACGGCGAAGTGACGCTGAAGAACCTGAAGCCGCCGCACTCCTACACCATCCAGGGCGAAGGCAAGGGCGGCATTGCAGGCTTCGCCAAGGGTGGCGCCGACGTGACGCTGACGGCAGATGGACCCGACGCCACGATATTGAACTACGCGGCCAAGGCCGATGTCGGCGGCAAGATCGCCCAACTCGGCAGCCGGCTGATCGAATCGACCTCGAAGAAACTGGCCGGACAGTTTTTTTCCAGTTTCGGCGAGAAGGTCGGCGCGGCCTAGGCTGCAGAGCGGCGGCGGCTACCGAACAAGCTACTCGAAAACAATACTCGGCACCGCCGCTGCCGCAGCACCACGCTCTTCGTTAACCCGGTCCCAGACCTTCGAGGCGATGTCGCGGTAGATTTTCGCCTCGGCGCCGTCGGGCTTGGAGACGACAACCGGCGTGCCGGCATCCGAGCTTTCGCGAATGCCCATCTCGAGCGGCACCTCGCCGAGGAAGGTGACGCCAAGGCGCTCGGCCTCGCGCCGCGCCCCGCCATGACCGAAGATGTCGTAGCGCTTGCCGGTGTCCGGGGCGATGAAATAGCTCATGTTCTCGACGATGCCGAGCAGCGGCACGTCGACCTTCTTGAACATGTTGAGGCCTTTTCGCGCGTCGATCAGGGCCAAGTCCTGCGGCGTCGAGACGATGACGGCGCCAGCCAGCGGCACCTGCTGGGCCATGGTCAGCTGCGCGTCGCCGGTGCCGGGCGGCATGTCGACGACGAGCACGTCGAGACGGCCCCATTCGACTTCACGCAGCATCTGCGTCAGTGCCGACATCACCATCGGGCCACGCCAGATCATCGGCGTTTCCTCGTCGACGAGGAAACCCATCGACATCACCTTCAGGCCGTAATTCTCCATCGGTTTCAGGATCTTGCCGTCGACGGTCTGCGGCCGGCCGTGGATGTTGAGCAGCCTTGGCATGGACGGGCCGTAGATGTCGGCATCGAGCACGCCGACGCGCAGGCCGTTGGCGGCGAGGCCGAGCGCGATGTTGACGGCGGTGGTCGACTTGCCGACGCCGCCCTTGCCGGAAGCAACGGCAATGATCCCCTCGATACCGGGTACGCCACGCTTGCCCGAGCTGTGCGAGGCCGGCGCGTGCGGAGCCGCACGCGGCGCGGCGGCAGCGGGCGCAGCCGGCGGAACGGGCCTGGGTGCGGGGCGCGACGGAACCGGCGCCTCCATGCCGCCGCCCTTCTTCTCGGCCGTCAGCGCGACGACGGCGCCGGCGACACCGGGGATCGCCTTGACGACACGCTCGGCAGCGGCGCGCAGCGGCTCCATTTCCTGGGCGCGGGCGGCGGGAACGGTAATCGAGAAGAAGACCTTCCCGTCGGCGATGAAAATTTCCGAAACCATGCCGAGGTCGACGATGTTGCCGGTGAAATCCGGTCCGTTGACCGTCTTCAGACGCTCGGTGACGATTTCCTTGGTGACGGACATGGCAGTTTTTCCTTACGCAGCTTGCGCCTGAGATGCAGCTTGCACCTGAGATAATGCAGTTTCCGGACAGAACCAAGCCGTGGAGCAATGGCTGTCATGGCGTGCCTGAAAAACCGGCGGGTCCTGCCGGATTTCATCCGCGCCAAACGTCCTCCAGATAAGCGAGCGCCGATGCGGCCAGCAATCAATCCAGCCGACAGTCGCCAAACGATCGCGGCGACCTATTTCAACGACCAGCACGGGACCGACAAGCCGAGAAGGAGGCGATTATGCTCGCAAACAGCAACGCAACGGCAAATCTGGCGGTAAGCGATCTGGCAAAGGCCAAGGCTTTCTACGAAGGAACGCTTGGCCTGAAACAGGTGCAGGATGAGGGGGGCGAACTGATCGTGTACAAAAGCGGCGATACCACCCTCAACGTCTATCATTCCCAATTTGCCGGAACCAACAAGGCGACAGCGGTGACCTGGATGGTTGGCGACGAGATCGGCAACATCGTCAAGGAGCTGAAGTCGAAGGGCGTCGCCTTCGAGCACTATCAAATGCCGGGCTTGACGCTGGAGGGCGATCTCCACGTCGGTTACGGAATGAAGGTTGCCTGGTTCAAGGATCCAGACGGCAACATCCTGAACCTTGTGGACAGGTAGATTTCTTCACCTCACCTCGCCAGGCCAACCGCGAGGTAGGTGAGCGCCGAAATCAAAGCGGTGGCCGGCAAGGTAACGATCCAGGCGATGACGATGTTGCCGGCAATGCCCCAGCGCACGGCCGAGACGCGGCGGGCGGCGCCGACGCCGATGATGGCGCCGGTGATGGTGTGGGTGGTCGATACGGGAACGCCGAGCCAGGTCGCCGCAAACAGCGTGATCGCCCCACCGGTTTCGGCGCAAAAACCCTGCATCGGGTTCAGCCGGGTTATCTTCGAGCCCATGGTGTGGACGATGCGCCAGCCGCCGAACAGGGTGCCGAGCGCCAGTGCCGACTGGCAAGTGAGGACCACCCACAGCGGCACGTAGAAAGTCGCGCCGAGCATGCCTTGCGAATAGAGCAGCACGGCGATGATGCCCATGGTCTTCTGGGCGTCATTGCCGCCGTGCCCGAGGGAATAGAGCGAGGCGGAAAAGAACTGCATGACGCGGAAGGTGCTGTCGACCGCAAACGGCGTCTGGCGCACGAAGAGCCACGAGACGACGAGAACCAGGACGAGCGCCAGGATAAAGCCCGTCGCTGGCGACAAGACGATTGCCGCGACCGTCTTGCCAAGCCCGGTCCAAACGATGGCGCCCACGCCTGCCTTCGCAACACCGGCGCCGACCAGGCCGCCGATCAGCGCATGCGAGCTGCTCGAAGGGATGCCGGCGATCCAGGTGACGATGTTCCAGACGATGGCGCCGACCAGGGCTGCAAAGATCACCGCCGGGGTGACGATGCTGACGTCGACGATGCCTTTGCCTACGGTCTCAGCAACGTGGAGGCCGAAGAACATGAAGGCGATGAAATTGAAGAATGCCGCCCACAGCACCGCATATTGCGGCCGCAGCACGCGGGTGGAAACGATGGTGGCGATGGAATTGGCGGCGTCGTGCAGGCCGTTGAGAAAGTCGAAGAACAGTGCGACGGCGACGAGGCCGGCCAGCACGGGAAAGGCAATGGTTGCTTCCATCACCTAGACATTCTCAATGACGATGCCGCTGATCTCGTTGGCGACGTCCTCGAAGCGGTCGACCACCTTTTCCAGTTGGCCATAAATCTCGCTTCCGATCATATAGGCCATCGGATCGCTGCTGCCGTGCTTCCTGAAGAGATCCTTCAGCCCTTGCTCGTGCAGGTCGTCGGCCCGGCTTTCGACGCGCATCACCTCTTCGGCGATGGCGTTGAGGCGCACAGTATGCGTTGCGACCTTGTTGAGCAGCGGGATCGCCTCGGCCACCAGCTTGGCGGCGGCGACGATGACGCCACCCATTTCCTGCATCAGCGGATCGAACTCCTTGCGCTCGAACAGCTTCACCGTCTTGACCGTCTTGTGCATCATATCGATGGCGTCATCCATCGACTGGATCAGGTCCTTGATGTCGCCGCGATCGAAAGGCGTGATGAAGGAGCGCCGTACAGCCAGCAGGACTTCCGCGGTGATGTGGTCGGCCTCATCTTCGAGATCGATGATTTTCTGGCACCAGAGATCGATATCCCTGCCCTGGAGAAGCTGCTCCAGCGCCTCGGCGCCGCCGACCACGGTGCGGGAATGTCGTTCGAACAGGTCGAAGAAGCGATCTTCGCGCGGCAAAAGCTTGCGGAACCAGCCCAGCATGGTCGATCTCCCAGTTTCATCCACATAGCGCCGCATTCAGCCGCGGGAAACAGGTAGCCGGCTTAAAGGTGTGGATGCAGGGCAATTGTGCGTGGCGCTTGCGGTAGAGCACAATTTCCCCGACCTTGCAGCGAACGACCGGAAAGATCACATGATCGACAAGCTGGAATTCTTCATCGCGCTCGCCAGGGAGGAGCATTTCGGCCGGGCGGCGGAGGTGTGCGGCGTCACGCAGCCGACGCTGTCGGCCGGCATCAAGCAGTTGGAAGGCCAGCTTGGCGTCATGCTGGTTCTGCGCGGCTCACGCTTCCAGGGGCTGACGCCGGAGGGAAAACAGGTGCTGGTGTGGGCACGCCGCATCGTCGGCGACACCAGGACCATGCGCGAGGAAATGCGCGCGGCGCGCCACGGACTTTCGGGCCGTATCCGCATCGCCGCCATCCCGACGGCGCTCGCCATGCTGCCGCGGCTGACGACGCCATTTCGCGAAAAGCATCCCGGCGTCACCTTTTCGGTGCTGTCGCGGACCTCGATCGAGGTGCTGTCGCTGCTCGGCAATTTCGACATCGATGCCGGCATCACCTATCTCGACAACGAGCCGCTGGGGCGGGTGACCAGCGTGCCGCTCTATGACGAGCGTTACCAACTGATCACCGCGATGGGAAATCCCTATTCCGACCGCGACAAAGTGACATGGGCGGAGCTCTCAAGCCTGCCGCTGTGCCTGTTGACGCCGGACATGCAGAACCGCCGCATCATCGACCAGCATCTGGCCGAAGCCGGCGTGCAGGTGCGACCGACGCTGGAATCCAATTCGATGATCGTGCTGTTTTCGCACATCCGCACCGGCAAATGGTCGTCGATCATGCCGCTCAACCTTGCGGAAACATTCGGCTTTTCCGAACCGATCCGGGCCATTCCAATCATCGAACCAGACGCCAGCCACACGGTCGGCCTGGTGGCGACACCGCGCGAACCGCACACACCTTTGGTCTCGGCGCTGCTGGACGAGGCAATGGCGCTGGCGGACGATTTCCATGCCAACCGTTCCGCTAGACAGGGTTAGTCAAACGGAACGATAGAAGATTTCTATCGTACAACGAAACCGCTTTATTGATTTCAGAGGTTTTCTCTGGTTTCTTAAGCACTTAGCGATAAAGCGGCACGCGCATGTCGTTGTTCCAAAACAGCTTGATGCTTTTGGCCGATATGCGTGGGTCGCTACGATAGGGAGGGCGCTGCATGACAATGCAGCCTGCAAGTACCGAGATTACGTCGCGCACGGCCGCGATCATCCAGGAGATGAAGGGGCTCGAAGGCCCTTTGCTGCCGATCCTCCACGGCATCCAGGAAGAGTTCGGCCATGTGCCCAAGGATGCGCTGCCGGTCATCGCCGAGGCGCTGAACATTTCCAGGGCCGAGGTGCACGGCGTCGTCAGCTTCTATCACGATTACCGAAGCCATCCGGCAGGCCGGCATGTGTTGAAGCTCTGCCAGGCGGAATCCTGCCAGTCCATGGGGTCGGATGCCATCGCCGCCAAGCTGAAGCAACTGCTGGGCATCGGCTTTCATGAAACGACCCGCGACGGTTCGGTGACGCTGGAGCCGGTCTACTGTCTCGGCCTGTGCGCCTGTTCGCCCGCCGCCATGCTCGATGGCGAGGTGATCGGACGGCTCGATGACGAGAAGCTCGACGAGATCGTTGCAGAGGTGCGCTCATGATCCCGCGTATCTACATTCCCGGCGATTCCGGTGCGCTGGCGCTTGGTGCCGAAAAGGTCGCCAAGGCGATCGCCGGCGAACTCGCCGAGCGCGGCATCGAGGCCAAGATCGTGCGCAATGGTTCGCGCGGCGCCTATTTCCTCGAACCGATGGTCGAAGTCGCTACAGCCAACGGCCGCATCGCCTACGGGCCGGTCAAACCGTCCGACGTCAAAAGCCTGTTCGACAGCGGCTTCCTTACCGGCGGCCATCATAAACGCTGGCTGGGCGCGCCGGACAAGATCCCCTTCCTGGCCAAGCAGACGCGGCTGACTTTCGCGCGCTGCGGCGTCACGGATCCGCTGTCGCTCGAATCCTACAAAAAACATGGCGGGTTGAATGGACTGATGAACGCGCTGGCGCTGACGCCTGCCGCCATCGTCGCAGAGGTGACCGAATCGGGCCTGCGCGGACGCGGCGGCGCCGGCTTCCCGACCGGCATCAAATGGAAGACGGTGCTCGATACAGCAGGCGACCGCAAATACATCGTCTGCAACGCCGATGAAGGCGACTCCGGCACTTTCGCCGACCGCATGATCATGGAGGGCGATCCCTTCGTGCTGATCGAAGGCATGACGATCGCCGGTATAGCCACGGGCGCGACCAAGGGCTTCGTCTATGTCCGCTCGGAATATCCGCATGCGGTGGCGGCGATGAACAAGGCCGTCGAGATCGCCCGCAAGGCCGGCGTTCTTGGCGCCAGCGTGCTGGGTTCCCCTCACGCGTTCGACATGGAGATCCGGGTCGGCGCCGGCGCCTATGTCTGCGGCGAGGAGACGGCGCTGCTCGATTCGCTCGAGGGCAAGCGCGGCATGGTACGCGCAAAGCCGCCTCTGCCTGCGCATAAGGGGCTGTTCGGCAAGCCGACGGTGATCAACAACGTCATCAGCCTAGCCTCTGTGCCTGTCATCATGGACAAGGGTGGGGCCTTCTACAAGGATTTCGGCATGGGCCGCTCGCGCGGCACGATCCCGGTCCAGATCGCCGGCAATGTCAAATTTGCAGGGCTGTTCGAAGCCGCTTTCGGTATGACGCTTGGCGAGATCGTCGACGAGATCGGCGGCGGCACGGCCACCGGCCGGCCGGTCAAGGCAGTGCAGGTCGGCGGACCGCTCGGCGCCTATTTCCCGCGCGCGCTGTTCGACACGCCATTCGACTATGAAGCCTTCGCGGCCAAGGACGGGCTGATCGGCCATGCCGGTATCGTGGTGTTCGACGACACCGCCGACATGCTGAAACAGGCGCGCTTCGCCATGGAGTTCTGCGCCATCGAAAGCTGCGGCAAGTGCACGCCCTGCCGCATCGGCTCGACGCGCGGTGTCGAGACCATCGACAAACTCGCCGCGGGCATCGAGCCGGAGAAGAACCTCGCTCTGGTCACCGACCTCTGCAACACGATGAAATTCGGCTCGCTCTGCGCGCTGGGCGGCTTCACGCCCTACCCCGTGATGAGCTCGATCACCCATTTCCCCGACGACTTCAAGCCCGCGCCCGTGCGCGTGGCTGCCGAATAGGAGCTGGCAGATGAACATCAAGGCCGACTTCCCCTCCCTCGTCGAAGAGATCGACTACGGAACCCCGCAATCGAAGGCGCAGAAGCAGGTCACGCTGAACGTCGACGGGCGCAGCATCACCGTGCCGGAAGGCACCTCGATCATGCGTGCCGCGATGGAGGGCGGGGTCGAGATCCCGAAGCTCTGCGCCACCGACATGCTGGACTCCTTCGGTTCGTGCCGTGTCTGCCTTGTGGAGATCGAAGGACGCGGCGGCACGCCGGCATCCTGCACGACGCCTGTCGGCGAAGGCATGATCGTGCGCACGCAGACCGAGCGGCTCGATGCCATTCGCCGTGGCGTCATGGAGCTCTACGTCTCCGACCATCCGACCGGCTGGAACGAACAGGCCGGAACCGGCGCCAGCGAGTTCGACGCGGTGGCGAAGTCGATCGGTCTGACCGAGAACCGCTACGGCATCGAGGGCCGCAACCACGTCAAGCCGGAAGGTGGCGTGGCGCCCGGCCATGGCTCGCTGGCAGTCGATTACATCGCCCGCGACGAATCCAACCCCTATTTCACCTATGATGCCTCGCAATGCATCGTCTGCTCGCGCTGCGTGCGGGCGTGCGAAGAAGTGCAGGGCACGTTTGCGCTGACCATCGAGGGACGCGGCTTCGAATCCCGGGTTTCGGCGGGAATGCACGAGGCGTTCATCGATTCGGAATGCGTGTCCTGCGGCGCCTGCGTCCAGGCCTGCCCGACCGATGCGCTGCGTGAGAAGACGGTGCTTGCCAAGGGCCTGCCGGAGCGCTCGGCCGTCACCACCTGCGCCTATTGCGGCGTCGGCTGCTCGTTCAAGGCCGAGGTGAAGGGTGACGAAGTCGTTCGCATGATGCCCTACAAGGAGGGCAAGGCGAACCACGGCCATTCCTGCGTGAAGGGCCGTTTCGCCTATGGCTACGCCACCCACAAGGACCGCATCCTGTCGCCGATGATCCGCGAAAAGGTCACCGATCCGTGGCGCGAAGTAAGCTGGGAAGAGGCGATCGGCCATACCGCCAAGGAATTCCGCCGCATCCAGTACCAGTACGGACGCACCGCGATCGGCGGCATCACCTCGTCGCGCTGCACCAATGAGGAAACCTACCTCGTCCAGAAGATGGTGCGGCAGGGTTTCCGCAACAACAATGTCGACACCTGCGCACGCGTCTGCCATTCGCCGACGGGCTACGGGCTCGGCCAGACATATGGCACGTCTGCCGGCACGCAGGATTTCGATTCCGTCGACTTCACCGATGTCGCCGTCATCATCGGCGCCAATCCGGCTTCCGCTCACCCGGTGTTCGCCTCGCGGCTCAAGAAGCGGCTGCGCCAGGGCGCCAAGCTGATCGTGCTCGATCCGCGCCGCACCGAGATGGTCAAGTCGGCCCATATCGAAGCGGATTACCACCTGCCGCTGAAGCCCGGCACCAATGTGGCCGTGCTGACGGCGCTGGCGCATGTGATCGTCACCGAGGGCTTGTTCGACGAAGCCTTCATCCGCGAACGTTGCGACTGGACGGAGTTCCAGGATTGGGCATCGTTCGTCGCCTTGCCGGAAAACAGCCCCGAAACCGTCGGCAAATTGTCCGGCGTCGATCCCGAGCTGATCCGCGGTGCTGCGCGTCTCTACGCCACCGGCGGCAACGGCGCGATCTATTACGGCCTGGGCGTGACGGAACACAGCCAGGGTTCGACCACTGTGATGGCAATCGCCAATCTCGCCATGGCCACCGGCAATATCGGCCGGCCCGGCGTCGGCGTGAACCCGCTGCGCGGCCAGAACAACGTGCAGGGCTCCTGCGACATGGGCTCGTTCCCGCATGAGCTGCCCGGTTATCGCCACATCTCCGGCGAAGCCGTGCGCGATATCTACGAGACCTTGTGGGGCGTGAAGCTGGACGACGAACCCGGCCTGCGCATCCCCAACATGCTGGACGCCGCCGTCGACGGCAGCTTCAAGGGCATCTACATCCAGGGCGAAGACATTCTGCAGTCCGATCCCGACACCAAGCATGTCGCAGCCGGCCTTGCCGCGATGGAATGCGTCGTCGTGCACGACCTCTTCCTCAACGAGACGGCGAACTACGCCCATGTCTTCCTGCCGGGCTCGACCTTCCTGGAGAAGGACGGCACCTTCACCAACGCCGAGCGCCGCATCAACATGGTGCGCAAGGTTCTTGAGCCGAAGGCGCGCTACGCCGATTGGGAGGCGACGCAGGAGCTTGCCCGCGCGATCGGGCTGGACTGGAACTATAAGCATCCCTCCGAAATCATGGACGAGATCGCGATGACCACGCCGAGCTTCGCCGGCGTCTCCTTCGAGCTGCTCGACCGTGTCGGGTCCGTGCAATGGCCCTGCAACGAGAAGGCGCCGCTCGGCACCCCGATCATGCATATCGACGGGTTCGTGCGCGGCAAGGGCAAGTTCATCCGTACCGAATATGTGGCGACGGACGAAAGGACGGGGCCGCGCTTCCCGCTGCTGCTCACCACCGGCCGCATCCTGTCGCAGTACAATGTCGGCGCGCAGACCAGGCGCACCGATAACAGCATGTGGCATTCGGAGGACCGGCTGGAGATTCATCCGCACGATGCCGAGAACCGCGGCTTGCGCGACGGCGACTGGGTCCGGCTGACCAGCCGCTCGGGCGAGACGACGCTGCGCGCGCTGATCACCGACCGGGTGTCGCCCGGCGTGGTCTACACGACGTTCCACCATCCGGACACGCAGGCCAACGTGATCACCACCGACTTCTCCGACTGGGCGACCAACTGCCCGGAATACAAGGTGACGGCGGTGCAGGTCGGCGCCTCCAATGGGCCGTCGGAATGGCAGCGCGACTATGACGAGCAAGCCAAGCAGAGCCGGCGCATCGCGTCTTTGCAGGCGGCGGAGTAGTCTTGAGCGCGCGGCGCAAAGCCACGACGCAGGTATCGCGGCTGGCGCACCGCGCCAGCGGCACTGCTACGGCGAACCGCATGGTGCCGGAAGAGACGCCGGTGGCGTTCTCCTTTGCCGGCACCACGCATGCGGTGATGATGGCAAGCCCGGCCGATTTCGAGGATTTCGCGCTTGGCTTCTCGCTGACCGAGGGCATTGTAGCTGCGCCGGAGGAGATCGAAGCCATCGAGGTCGAGGACCATGGCGCCGGCATCGACATCCAGATCCGGCTGAAGGACCGAGCCAACACGCGCTTCGAAGCGCGGCGGCGAAGGCTCGCGGGTCCGGTCGGCTGCGGGCTCTGCGGCATCGAATCGATCGAGGAAGCGATGCGTTCGGTGGATGCGGTTGGTGTGTCAAAGCTTACGCTTGATGCCAACGATATTGTCCGTTCGGTCAAGCTTTTGTCGAAAGTGCAGCCGCTGCACACCGAGACCGGAGCCGTGCACGCCGCCGGCTTCTATGTGCCCGGCAAGGGCATCGTCATGGCGCGCGAAGATGTCGGCCGTCACAATGCGCTCGACAAGCTGGCGGGTGCGCTGGCCAAAGCCGGCATCGAGGGCGCATCCGGTGCTGTCGTGGTGACATCCAGGGTTTCGGTCGAAATGGTGCAGAAGACGGCTTCTATCGGTTCGGCCTTCATCATCGCCGTCTCGGCGCCGACCGCCCTTGCCATCCGCACGGCGCAAGAGTCCGGCATGACGCTGGTGGCGCTGGTTCGCGGCGACGATTTTGATATTTTCACCCACCCCGACCGGGTGGTTTGCGGAGTTGCCAAGCATGTCGCATGACGAAGAACACATTATGAGCACCGCCGAGAAGCTGGTGCGCATGGCAAACCAGATCGCCGACTTCTTCCATTCCAAGCCGCGCGAGGAAGGCATTGCCGGCGTCGCCGAGCATATCAACAAGTTCTGGGA
>NZ_RZQA01000849.1:0-2749 GCF_004022915.1 Mesorhizobium sp. M7A.F.Ca.US.006.04.2.1 | reverse complement strand
TGTCGAAGCTGCCGACGACGCAATAGGTGATCGAGCCACCCTTCGGCGCGTCGGGATTGACGTAGTTGAAATGCGTATAGTCGGGCGGCAGCGCCGGCTCGCCCTGCATGGCGATGGCGTGCTTCGGCTCCGAGGCGGCCGGCTGATGCGAAAGGGCGAGAAACGATATCGCGGTGATCAGCCAAACAAGAACGCGGCCCATGACCGTCTCCTTACTGGGCGGCTTGATGATTCGGACTGCACCCTAGCATGGCGCCACCGCGCTCCGGCCAGATACATCAGCCCAAATCGCACGGCCCAAATCGCACGGCCAAGAATCGCAGGCGCCGGGCTGGATTCGGCCTCGCTTGCAGTGTAACACGCCCTCCGAAGTCATTCTGTTGCCTCATTTCGGCAACAGGTAGCTGGACCACACGGCACGAAGAAGCCGGTCCCGGGATCATTTGAGAGGAAGTGCACGACATGACGAGCCTGAACAGCAACGCGTCCCGCCTGTCGGTCATGGCCGCTGGCGTGGTCGGCTTTCTCGGCGCAGGGCTTCCCGCCGCTTCCGCACAGCAGCAGCAGCAGCAGATTCCGCAAGGCTGGTTCAAGGCCTGCACCAAGCAGGAAGACGTCGACATCTGCAACGTCCAGAACATCACCACTGCCGGCAATGGCCAGCTGGTCACCGGCGTCAGCCTGATCGAGCTCAAGGGCAAGGTGAACCGCAAGGTGTTCCAGGTGACGGTTCCGACCGGCCGTCTGGTGCCTCCCGGCATCGGCCTGCAGATCGACACCGGCAAGGCGCAGAAGCTCGACTATGTGATCTGCTTCCCGGATCGTTGCGTGGCCGAAGTGCCGCTGACCGATCAGCTCGTCGCGGCATTCAAGAAAGGCCAGGCGATCACGCTGACTTCCGTCAATTTCCAGAACCAGCCCAATCCGATCAAGATCGCCCTGCAGGGCTTCAGCGGCGCCTATGACGGCCCGGCGCTGCAGCAGTCGGACATCGAGGACAGGCAGAAGAAGCTTCAGGACTTCGTCGCCAAGAACAACCAGGATTTCGCCAAGAAGCTCAAGGAAGAGCAGGACAAGGCGAAGACCGCCAACTGATCGGCCGATATCGCCGAGCCAACAAAAAAGCGGGGTTCATGCCCCGCTTTTTTTGTGATTGTCTTCCAGCAGGCTAATGCGTGGACTGCCGTTTCGGCTGGTAGCCGCCGTCCGGCCTCTTGTCGAACATCTCTTTGATCTGCGGATGCCGGACCGGCTCACCCGACTGATCCTCAAGCAGATTCTGCTCGGAGACGTAGGCGATGTATTCGGTCTCCGAATTCTCGGCGAGCAGATGATAGAAAGGCTGATCCTTGCGCGGCCGCACGTCGGCGGGGATGGCTTCGTACCATTCGTCGGTGTTGGCGAATTGCGGATCGACATCGAAAATGATGCCCCTGAATGGAAACAGCCGGTGGCGAACCACCTGTCCGATTGCGAATTTGGCTGTTTTCATCGTACTCACCACTGAATTCCTTGAGCTTATTTGGCGCAGACCGCGCATCAATTCAATCCCGAGGCGCTTGACGCCCTATTAAGCAACGGGCTAGCCCGGCGCCAGGGTTTCGGACCAGCATAAAAATGTCTGACGTCATCGGTCTTGTTCTTCCGTTCTTCGGCTTGATTTTTGTCGGGTTTCTGGTGGCGCGCATCACCAGGCAGCCGCTGGACGCGCTCGGCTGGATGAACACGTTCATCGTCTATGTCGCGCTGCCGGCACTTTTCTTCCAGCTGCTTGCCAAGACGCCGTTTGAAGACCTGACGGAATGGCGCTTCATCTTCGGCTCGGTCGTCTCGACCTTCATGATATTTTCCTTGATGTTCATGGGGTCGGTCCTGACCTCGCGCGGCGAGATAGCGCAATCGACCATCAAGGCGCTCGCGGCCGCCTATGGCAATATCGGCTATATGGGACCGGGCCTGGCATTGCTGGCCTTCGGCGAGGAGGCGGCTGTGCCGGTCGCCTTGATCTTCTGTTTCGAGAACATCATGCATTTCGCCATCGCGCCCATGATGATGGCGCTGTCTGGCGACGAGAAGACCACTCCTCTCCGGCTTGCGCTCGGCGTCGTGCGCAAGATCGTGCTGCATCCGTTCATCATCGCAACCACCCTGGGTGTCGGCGCCGCCTATATCGGCTTTCGACCGCCCGTGCCGGTGGAGCGATTTCTAGAATATCTTTCCCGTGCGGCCGCACCTTGCGCGCTGTTTGCCATGGGCGTCACGCTGGCGCTCAGGCCGCTCAATCGCGTCCCGCATGAGATGGTTCCGATCGCCGCGCTGAAGCTGATCCTGCACCCGTTGCTCTGTTATGTCGTGCTGAGCTGGATCGGCAATTTCTCTGAGACATGGGTCTTCTCGGCGGTGCTTCTGGCCTCATTGCCGACCGCCACGAACGTCTTCGTCATCGCCCAGCAGTATGGCGTCTGGGTACAGCGAGCGTCGGCCAGTGTGCTGATCACTACCTGCCTGTCGGTCGTGACCGTTACCGGGCTGCTCTACCTGATCCGGCACAATATCCTAGCGCCGGACCTGTTTCCCTAACCCGCCGGCAAGCGCGGCAAAACCGCTGCCGGGACGAAGCCCCTCGCGCATGAAAAAAGCCCGAAGCGGCGCGAAGCCTCCGAGCACGCCGAGCCCGGCAACGCGGGCCATCTGCGCCGGCAGCATGTCGGAAAGCAGCGACATGTTGAGCAGGTTGACCGCGCTGCTG
>NZ_RZQA01000848.1:0-2753 GCF_004022915.1 Mesorhizobium sp. M7A.F.Ca.US.006.04.2.1 | reverse complement strand
GCAGGAAGGTGACCAGCGAGAGGATTGGCCAGGCGGTCATCAGAGCATCATCCAGGTGACGAGTGCGGCAACGCCGATCAGCATGGCGAAGGCGTAGTGGTAGAGATAGCCGGTCTGCAGCTTGACGACGCGGTTGGTGACATCGACGACGCGCGCCGAAATACCGTCGGGGCCGAGGCCGTCGATGACGGTGCCGTCGCCGGTCTTCCACAGGAAGTGGCCGAGGCGCTTGGCGGGCCGCACGAACAGGAAGTCGTAGAGCTCGTCGAAATACCACTTGTTGAGCAGGAAGGCGTAGAGCCCGCGATGCTGCGCGGCCAGGTTGACCGGCATTTCCGGCGAGCGGATGTAGAATTTCCAGGCCAGCGCGAAGCCGATCAGCATGGCGATGAAGGGCGACAGTTCGACCCACAGCGGCAATTCGTGGATGTCGTGCAGGATGTGATTGTCAGGCAATGTGAACAGCGATGCCTTCCAGAACTCGGCATAGCCCTCGCCGATGAAGGCGTTGTGGAAGATGACGCCGGCAAACAGCGCGCCCGCGGCCAGGATGAACAGCGGCACCAGCATCACCGGCGGCGATTCATGGACATGGTGCATCACCTCATGGCTCGCCCGCGGCTTGCCGTGGAAGGTCATGAAGATCAGCCGCCAGGAGTAGAAGGAGGTGAAGCAGGCGGCGATGACCAAAAGCACGAAGGCCATGCCGGCAACCAAATTGTGGCCGGCAAAGGCGCTCTCGATGATGGCGTCCTTGGAAAAGAAGCCGGCGGTGCCGATGACCGTCACCGGAATGCCGACGCCGGTCAGCGCCAGCGTGCCGATCACCATCATCCAGTAGGTGGTCGGGATCAGTTTCCTGAGGCCGCCCATATTGCGCATGTCCTGCTCGTCGGACACGGCGTGGATGACCGAGCCCGAGCCGAGGAACAGCAGCGCCTTGAAGAAGGCATGCGTGAACAGGTGGAAGATCGCCGCGCCATAGGCGCCGACGCCGAGCGCCACGAACATGTAGCCGAGCTGCGAGCAGGTCGAATAGGCGATGACGCGCTTGATGTCGTTCTGGACGAGACCGACGGTGGCCGCGAAGAAGGCCGTGAAGGCACCGATGAAGGTCACGACCGTCAGCGCCGAATGCGACAGTTCGAACAGCGGCGACAACCGCGCCAGCATGAACACGCCCGCCGTCACCATGGTGGCGGCATGGATCAGGGCCGAAACCGGCGTCGGGCCTTCCATGGCGTCCGGCAGCCAGGTGTGCAGCGGCACTTGCGCCGACTTGCCCATGGCGCCCATGAACAGGAGCAGGCAGACGATCGTCATGGCCGCCTGCTTGTCCAGCGCATGGCCAAGGAAAGTCAGCACCGCGGCACCCTGCGGTGCACCTTCGGCCGGGATGAACGTCGCCGCATTGGCGAAAATAGTGCCGAGATTGACCGAGCCGAACAGCACGAACACGCCGAAGATGCCGAGTGCGAAGCCGAAATCGCCGACGCGGTTGACGACAAAGGCCTTGATTGCCGCGGCATTGGCCGACGGCTTCTTGTACCAGAAGCCGATCAGCAGATAGGACGCCAGCCCCACCCCTTCCCAGCCGAAAAACATCTGCACGAGGTTGTCCGCCGTCACCAGCATCAGCATGGCGAAGGTGAACAGCGACAGATAGGCGAAGAAGCGCGGCCGGTTCGGATCGTGGTGCATGTAGCCGATCGAATAGATGTGGACCAGCGCCGACACGGTGTTGACCACCACCAGCATGACCACCGTCAGCGTGTCGATCCGCAGCGCCCAGGACGCTTCCAGCCCACCCGACTGTATCCAGCGCAGCACGGGCACGGTGAACACCTCGCCATGGCCGAAACCGACGGTGAAGAACGCGACCCACGACAGCACGGCCGCGATCACCAGGAAACCCGAGGTGATGTATTCGGACGCCTTGGCGCCGAGCGACGTGCCGAACAGGCCGACGATCAGGAAGCCGAGCAGGGGAAGGAAGACGATGGCCTGATACATGGTGGTTCCGTCAACCCTTCATCATGTTCACGTCTTCGACCGCGATCGAGCCGCGGTTGCGGAAGAAGACGACGAGAATGGCAAGTCCGATGGCGGCTTCGGCCGCCGCGACCGTCAGCACGAACAGCGCGAACACCTGGCCGACCAGATCGCCGAGTGCTGCCGAAAAGGCGACGAAGTTGATGTTGACCGCCAGCAGGATCAGCTCGACCGACATCAGGATGACGATGACGTTCTTGCGGTTCAGGAAGATGCCGAACACGCCGAGCGTGAACAGAACAGCCGATACGGTCAGATAATGTGCGATGCCGACAACCATTTCAGAGTCCCTCGCCTGTCTTGACCTTGCGGATTTCCATGCCGGTCGCCGGTGTGCGGCCGACCTGGGCTGCGATCGACTGCCGCTTGACGCCTGGCTTGTGGCGCAGCGTCAGCACGATGGCGCCGATCATGGCGACCAGCAGCACGAGGCCCGAAATCTGGAAGTAGTAGAGGTAGTCCGTATAGAGGATGTCGCCGAGCGCGGCGGTATTGGTCCGCGTGGCAAGATCCGGAATGGGCTTGGAGACCGTCGAAGCGGGCTGCGGCGCGAAGGTGTAGCCGCCGAGAACCACGATCAGCTCCGCCGCCAGGATCAGCCCGACCAGCGCGCCGATCGGCGCATATTGCAGGGCGCCGCTCTTCAGTTCGGCGAAATCGACGTCGAGCATCATGACGACGAACAGGAACAGAACCATCAC
>NZ_RZQA01000847.1:0-2755 GCF_004022915.1 Mesorhizobium sp. M7A.F.Ca.US.006.04.2.1 | reverse complement strand
GTATCTCGTCGTCTACCTTTCATCCAAACTTGGCCAGGTTTCGGGTCGCGGGCTTTTCCAGGTCATATCGGACTTCTATCCGCGTTGGCTGCTATGGTCCGTGCTGGTGGGCGTGCTGATCGGCAACACGATCGAGGCAGCCGCCGACCTTGGCGCCATGTCGGCGGCTATTGTGCTGTTCGTTCCGCTGCCTGCTCCGTTGGTCGTCACTGCCGTTGCGGTCGTCATTTTTGCCCTGCAGGTGCTCGGATCGTACAAATTGATCCGAAATGTGTTCCGGTGGCTGGCTCTGGCTCTGCTTGCCTATGTGGTCTCCGCGGTACTTGCCAAACCGGATGCCGCTTCCGTCCTGCGTGGCACGCTGTTGCCACAAATCGAGTTCAGCCGAGAGTACCTGTCCATCCTCGTCGCCATCGTCGGGACCACTCTCTCCGCATACCTTTACACGTGGCAGTCCAATCAGGAGGTGGAGGAGGAGATCGCCAAGGGTCGAACGAGCCTCGAAGAGCGCAAAGGCGCCACCGAGGGTGAACTGCGCCGATCCCGCCGCGATATCCTGATCGGCATGACGTTCTCCAATCTGATCATGTATTTTATCATCCTTTCGACCGGGTCGACGCTCTACAAGGCCGGACACACGCAGATCGAGACAGCGGCACAGGCGGCCGAAGCGCTGCGGCCGCTTGCCGGCGACGCTGCCGGCATTCTCTTTGCGGCCGGTGTAATTGGCGTCGGCTTCCTGGCCGTGCCGATCATGACCGCTGGCGCTGCTTTCGATTTCGCCCAGGCGATGGGATGGAAGAATAGCCTGCATGCCAAACCCCGGCAGGCTCCCAAATTCTACATCGCGATCGGGGTCATAACGCTGGTGGCGGTGGGTCTCAATTTCTTCGGCTTCAACCCGATGAAAGCTCTCGTCTGGTCCGGCATCTTGCAAGGATTTTCAACGCCGCCGCTGCTGCTTCTCATCCTCATCATGACCAACAATCGCAAGATCATGGGCGACAAGGTCAACAGCACAAGCACGAACATCCTGGGCGGCGTGACGACCTTGGCGATTTTTGCGGCGTCGGCGGGATTGGTGGCAAGCTGGTTCTTGTAGCTCGCATGGCATGACAGATGTTCAGGCACGGTGGAACATCGGCGGTCAAATCCCGTTGAGACGCTTGTGGGAGAAAGGAGGTTGTCCATGTCAAAGTTGCAGGCCGCAACTCCGGACCGTTTAAGGCAGCTCAGGCTTGAAGCTTCAGCACATTTCGCTCCGTTGATGCTGAACGAAGCCCTGTTGCGCCTTTCCCATGCCTGCGGAGGCGACAGCCTCGACCGCTTCGAGAAAGCCATGGTTGATCAAATCGAGGCTGCCAAGGACGATCGGGCCGATTTCGAAACGATCAAGGAACTCGCGATCGAGCAGCTTTACGCCCTGGTCCGGAACGCTAACGATTCGCCGAAAAAGAAACAGTCGCTGGAGAAGATCGACACGCGCAGAACGCCCGGCCGGTCCGAAGAACCACGCACGCTCGAGGACCAACTGCAGGCGGGGTTGGAGGATTCCTTTCCGGCGAGCGATCCGCCTTCGGTGGTGTCCACGACCATTTCAGGCGGAGCAAAGAAGCTGGTTGGGACCGACGAGGTCCTGGAGAAGCAGCGGCGACAAGCGTCCAGCAAGGAAGATCGCTCGTAGACCGCGGTGCCGGCTAGGGTTGGCGGCAAACCAAAGAGTGCGGGTGCGCCAACGGAAACAGCTGACGCCATCGCATCAAAGTTTGACAGCCGCCTCCCGCGCCCAGAGCCGCAGTTTGCGGCATGACTGCACAAACGCAGCTACCGAAGCTGCCGAATCCAGCCGCCTCAGCCCCTCATCGGCATCGGGAGCGACGCCTGCTTTGATCAGGAGCGGCTCGGCCCCGGAGGTGAAGCCGATGAACTTGCAATGCGCAAACGCATCAGACACGAAATCCTTCGCAGCGGCCTCCGTGACCAGTAGCTCGGCGCCCGCCTCGGAGAGGAGCAGCACCACCGCGTCGAACAAAACGGATGGACCGCCGTCGATCATGTGCCTTGCCTCGATGTGGGTGCCGTCGGCGGCTTCGACGCCGCCCACCTTGGGCGCAACCACCTCCATCACCGCGCCTTCCGCTTCGATGGCGGAACGAAGTTCCTCGAACAGCGCGACATCGGCTCCATCGCTGAGCATGACACCGACTTTGCGGCCTTCGAAACTGTCGGGCCCGTTTTGGATGATGCTGAGCGCCGGCGACGGCGGCAAGTCATCGCGCGGTGGAACGGCGGCTTCGGCAGGTTCGGGCATGTCACGGATGCCGAGCTTGTCGGCGACCGTGGTCGCCAGCGTTTCATCGATGTTCAACAAATGCGAAACCATGCGTTCGCGGATCGCCGGTGCCTGGACCTTGCTCAGTTCAAACGTCAGCGCCATCGCGATGTGACGCTGCTCCGGTGGTGTCTGGCTGTTGAAGAATTGCCGGGCCTGGCTGTAGTGATCGGCGAAGCTCTCCGCGCGCAGACGTACTTTCTGCCCTTGTTCGGCATCGGAGAAAGAACGGAAGCCACGCTGCGGATCCTCGCGCGGTCCCAGTCCCCATGAGTTAGGTTCATAGTTGGCGCGACCGGCCGGATTGCGCATGGCCATGTGCCCGTCCTGTTGAAAATGGGCGAACGGGCACTTCGGTGCATTGATCGGCAGATGGGTAAAGTTCGGGCTGCCCAGCCGCTTCAATTGGGTATCGAGATAGGA